>NZ_JBQKIK010000014.1:0-75313 GCF_052117805.1 Bilifractor sp. LCP21S3_F8
CGCACTCTCGCAATCCTACAGGTATTCGCGTTTTCGCCGTGTTTCACACGGCTTCACGCTCATACCTGTTGCCTTCGAAATCGCATCCAGTCTCTTACACACGCTTCGCGCCAGGCGACCTGTCTGCATTTTCGGTTACAGTGAGACGTACTGTATAAGCTACGGATTGCTCCGTGCTTCGCACTCTCGCAATCCTACAGGTATTCGCGTTTTCGCCGTGTTTCACACGGCTTCACGCTCATACCTGTTGCCTTCGAAATCGCATCCAGTCTCTTACACACGCTTCGCGCGTGACGATCCTGTCTGCGTTTTCGAAGAGCTTATACAGTACAGTATACATCATGGGGAGAGATATGGCAGAGTTCAGGTTTTCTTTTATTCAACTTTTCTTTCGGATTCTGGCGAGACAGACGGGGCAGATCGGCAAGATTGATTTTGTGCCGCAGAAGCCGCATTTTGAGGGTAAGCCTGTGGAGCAGCCTTTTGAGCGGGCGACTCCGGAATCGCAGGGGATTTCTTCGAATCATATCAGGGAGTATCTGATCTCTCTTCATGATGACCCGGAGGCGGCTATTCAGCAGGCCATGGTTATCCGTCACGGGAAGGTGATCTGTGAATGCAGCTTTGCGCCTTATCAGCGGGGCATGTGGCATGTGACCTATTCCATGTGCAAGACCTTCACCGGCATTGCGACGGGATTGGCGATCCATGAGGGACTGCTGACTCTGAACGAGGGATTGGATGAGATTTTTCCTTCCAATATTAAGCTCCTTAGCCGGTTCAGCCGCAAGCGGGTCACGGTGCGGGATCTTCTTCAGATGACAAGCGGGGTGGATTATTCGGAGTCTGGCGCATTGGATGGCAGCGACTGGTGTACGAATTTCATGTCAGCGGGATTTAAGTCGGATCCCGGAACAAAGTTTGATTATAATTCGATGAATTCCTTCATGCTTTCTGCGGCTATCCAGGTAAAAAGCGGACAGACTATGTTTGATTTTCTGAAGGACAGGATCTTTGATCCGATGGGAATCCGGGAGATTTTCTGGGAGAAAAGTCCGATGGGATACACGAAGGGCGGATGGGGCTGTTTCATCCGACCGGAGGATGCCTGCAAGATTGGTCAGCTTTTGTTGAACAAGGGCGAGTGGAATGGAAAACAGCTTGTGCCGAAGCATTGGGTAGAGGAGATGACCAGATCTCACGTGGATAACGGCAAGTTCGGCTATGGCTATCAGCTCTGGATGGAGGAGCGTCCGGGTGGATATGCCATGAACGGGCTGTTCGGGCAGGATGTCATCTGCTACCCGGATCTGGATATGATCCTCATGGTTAACGCGGGCAACAGAGAGCTGTTCCAGGAGGGCAATCTGACTGAAATTATGAGGCGGTACTGGGGCGCATCTTTTGTGGCTTCGGATGGTCCCCTGGCGGAGAATCCTGCGGCTCTTCGCAAGCTGATGAGTACCATTGCCGAGTACAGCGGATATGATACCTTCGGTGGTTCCGGTGTAGGAAGCGCGGTTCTTTCAGAGGCAGCGAAGCAGAATCTGGCAGAGATACCGGTGTATCATAAGAGGCGGAGGAGAAGAAAGGGCTGGGGTTTGTGGTCGAAAAAATCCACCGTGATGTCTCCTTCTGAGATGCTGGACGTTCTGGACGCACACACCTACGTGATGGAAAAAGGCAGAGCAGGTATTTTTCCACTGGTGTGCCAGGTAACGCACAATAACTACACGGACGGCATTCAAAAGATCGGATTTCAGAGGGTTGAGGATACGATGGTCATTCTTCTGTACGAGGGAGATGACGTTCATCATGTCAATGTGGGATTTGAGAGACCCGAGATCAGTGAGATTGTACTGCATGGAGAACCGTATTATATCGGAACCACCGGGCGGATTGCGACGGATGAGTACGATCACGTGGTTCTGCTTCTGGAAATCGCTTTTCTGGAAGAAGCCTGCACACGAAAAATCAATCTTTACTTTGACGGGGAGGATGTTCTGGCGCGTTTCTCGGAGACGCCGGGCGACGCGGTTATCGCGGATGCCATCCGTTACTCCGGCGAAGATCCGGATTTCCTGAAGCTTCCGTTTATACGCCAGTTTGTGGAGCAGGGAGGACGGGATCTTCTTGATGAGTCCCTGCAGGCGGCGATCCATCCCAGGGATATCGGTCATGTCATGTCGGCTGCGGATGAGAATTCCAGGGAGGGAATTTGACGTTTCATGGTCAATGTCATGGCCAGACAAGTGAACAAATAATTTGAGGGAGATTTATATCATGAGAAAACAAAAAGGATTCCGAATGCTGTGTGTGCTGCTTGTACTGGCTGTCTCGGTGAGCATGACAGGTTGCACACAGTATAAGGAGAGGATGATGTTCGGTACCGGAGGAACGGCAGGAACGTATTATTCGTACGGCGGTGTTCTGGCCCAATATATGAAGAATTACGCGAATGTCCGTGTTACAGCGGTTTCCACGGGCGGTTCCAAGGTGAATATCCAGAGCATCCAGGACGGAGATTTTCAGCTCGGCTTTACACAGTCGGATGTAATGTCATACGGCTGGGACGGTACGCGCGCGTTTGAGAAGGACGGCGGGACGCATTCCTTCCGTGTGCTCGGGGCGCTCTACGCGGAGACGGTTCAGCTGATTACCATGGATAAGGATATTCAAAGCGTATCGGATCTGAAGGGTAAGAGCGTATCTATCGGAGAAGCCGGATCCGGTGTGTATTTCAACGCGATTGATGTCCTTGCCGGTGCGGGACTTGACATCGACGATATCAAACCGCAGTATCAGTCTTTTGAGGATTCCAAGGAATCTCTCAAAGACGGCAAGATCGATGCCGCATTTATCGTGGCGGGCGCACCCACCTCGGCGATCACCGAGCTCGCGACGACCAACGGAGTGAACTTTGTGAATATTGACGGAGAGGTCCGGGATTCCATCATGGAGAAATGTCCGTATTATGAATCCTATTCTATTCCCGCCGGCACCTATCCGGGGCAGAAGAAGGATATTGATACAATTACCGTGCTTGCGACCGTGATCGTATCGGCATCCGCGGACGCGGACACGGTCTATGATCTGACCAGGGCAATATTCTCAAACGCGAAGGAAATCGCGAAGGAGAATGCGAGAGGCGAGGAGCTGAATCTGAAGACGGCGACAAGTATTACGACAGTCCCGTATCATGAGGGCGCTGCAAGATATTATAAAGAACAGGGCTACACCGTGAATACGGAAGAATAAGCTGAGACATGAAATGAACGAATATTCTCGCAGAATGCCTGTCTGTTCGATTCAAATGAGGAGGAGATAAGATTGAACGATTCAAAAGAAAAGATAAAGCCGGGAGCTTCCGGTGCGGAAGTAACGAACGGGGACGGTCAGAACGCCGTGAAGGACGATCTCGACGCGTTGATGCGGAAGTATGACCGGGAATCCAATACCAGGATATGGACCGGAAAACCGAAGATCATGATCACCGCAATTCTGGCGGCCTTTTCGATCTGGTGCATTTACGTAACTTTGTTTGCCACCTTTCTGGAGGAGATCCGTCTGACCTCTTTTCTTGGGTTGGTCATCCTGATGGGATTTCTGATCTATCCTTCGAAGAAGGGGATTCAGCGGGAAAATTACATGCCGTTGGGTGATATCATCTTCATGATTGCGGGTGCGGCATCATTCTTTTATTTTACGTTTTCCGCAAACACAATCATCAATCAGGGCACGCGGTTTCAGTGGTATCAGATCATCATCGGGATTGTCGGTATTGCCGCGCTTGTCGAGATTACAAGAAGGTGCGTGGGACTTCCGATTTTGATCGTCGCGGCGTTTTTTGTCATCTATGCATTGACTTACGGACTGACAAACCCTGATTTTTTCGGACGGCTGAAGTATCTGGTCCGGAATCTGTTTTATACCAAGGAAGGAATTTTTTCGACCCCGGTCAACGTATGCTCCAAGTACATCGTCGTGTTCATTATCTTCGGCGCGTTTCTGGAGCGGACCGGAATCTCTAATTTCTTTATTGATCTGGCAAACTGCGTGGCCGGAAGGTTTGCGGGAGGGCCGGCAAAGGTTGCGGTCATTTCCTCGGCACTCTGCGGCATGGTCTCCGGTTCGTCGGTCGGCAACACGGTGACCACTGGTTCCGTGACGATTCCGATGATGAAGAAGACCGGTTACCGTCCGGAATTTGCCGGAGCGGTAGAGGCCGCGGCCTCTACCGGAGGCCAGATTATGCCCCCGATCATGGGAGCAGCCGCGTTTCTGATGGCTGACTTTGTCGGAGTTCCATACTCGGATATCATCGGAAGAGCAGTTCTCCCGGCGATCCTGTATTTCATGGGCATTTTTATCTCGGTTCATCTGGAAGCCAAAAAACTGAATCTTCACGGCATTCCAAAGGAACAGCTTCCGCGCGCGGGCAAACTGATGAAGAAGATCTATCTGCTGCTCCCGCTGGTGATGCTCGTCATCTGGGTATCCGGAAACTTCATGACCATGCAGAAAGCGGCTTCTCTTGCCATTGTTCTTTCCATCGTGGTCAGCCTGTTCGACAGGGATAACCGGATCACTCCCCGGAAAATTATTGATGCGCTGGAGGCAGGAGGGCGGAGCACCATCACGGTGGCGGCTGCCTGCGGAGTTGCGGGAATCATTTCGGGATCGATCACGATGACGGGACTGGCGAATGATCTGATTAACGCGATTGTCGGAGTGGCCGGGAATAAACTGATCATCGCGCTTCTTCTGACCATGGTCTGCTGCATCATCCTGGGGATGGGCGTACCTACGACGGCAAACTACTGTATCATGGCGGCGACGACCGCACCGATTCTGATCCGGATGGGAGTACCGATTCTCGCGGCGCATTTCTTTGTGTTCTATTTTGGAATCGTAGCGGATATTACACCTCCGGTTGCGCTTGCCGCCTACGCGGGATCCGCGATCGCAAAGAGCAATCCGATGAAGACAGCGTTCAATGCCTCGAAGCTCGCGATTGCGGTGTTTATTGTACCCTATATGTTCTGCTACAATCCTGCCATGCTGCTGATTGATACTTCCGCGCTGACCGTCGTGCGGATCGCGATCACTGCGGCCATCGGCATCTTTGGCATTGCCGCATCATTCGAAGGGTATTGTTTTGCTGCTATGAATCCGGTGATGCGGGTGGTCATTGCGGCGGGTGGTCTGCTGCTGATTCATCCCGGCACGCTCACCGATGTGGCAGGTCTGTGTATCGTTGTGATTTGTCTGTTCATTCAGTACGGAAAGCGCAGAAAGACTGTCGCGGTTTCGTGATGTCCGGACCATTTTTAATTGACGCGGCCGGAGGATCCGGACCGCGCGGAAAGGAAAAATATGTCTGAGTTAAGATATCCTGTAATTACGATCAGCCGTCAGTATGCCGCATATGGACGCACCGTGGCGAAGGGACTGTCAGAGGCACTGGGAATCCCGTATTATGATAAGGATGTGGTCCGGAAAACAGCCGAGCAGAGCGGTTTTTCCGAGGAAGATATCAGGCGGGAGGGTGAGGATCTCAGCAGGGCAGGCAAGTTCATGAATGATCTGCTGAACAATGCTGCCTCCTATCCGAGTTCGCACGACAGAATCTTTGAGGCGCAGAAAGAGGTGGTCCTGAAGCTTGCGGAGGAACCCTGCATCATCGTCGGCAGATGCGCGGATCACATCCTGACAGAGGCCGGTATCCCGGCTTTCCGGGTATTTCTGTATGCGGATGAGGAGCACAGAATCCGCAGAGCCGCGGAACTTGAGGAGAACCGGGGCCTTGACGCGAAGAAGGCAGCATTCAGAAAGGAACAGCTTCGTGAGATCTATTACAAGACCTACACCGGGGTTGAGATGGGACACATTTCCAATTATAATATTTGTATTGATACGGGAGCTGTCGGTGTCAGGCAGTGTATTCAGATCCTCAGTGAGATCCTGAGAAAATAAAGCGTCTGTTGTCTGAAGTGCACTGGACATGGGAGCCGGAGATGAAGGCATCTGTTATCTGAAGCGCACCGGACATGGGAGCCGGAGATGAAGGCGTCTGTTATCTGAAGCGCACCGGACATGGGAGCCGGAGATGAAGGCGTCTGTTATCTGAAGCGCACCAGACATTACAGTCGGAGAGGAAGGGAGGAGAAGATATGAATTTTCAAATGAGTGATGATTTCTTTAATGAGTATGCGAATGAGTCGGACCGTGAACATGCGAAGCTGGTATGCGGAAGAGTCGCGGAGAGCGCGGCAGTCGTTCAGAAGCTGAACAAGTATAACCTCACGCTGCGCGATGTGGAGGTTCTGGAGCGAATGGCAAAGCATTTTGCAGCGCCGGACGCGGATTCCTTCATTATCTTTTGTGAGGGCTTTGCAAGAGGCAGAATGTACGAACAGGACAGAGAGAAAAACCAGACGGAGAATCAGGGCTGAATCTGCCGGACAAGAACTTTAGTAACGTCAACAGGTATGAGCATGGAGCGGTGCTTTGCACTTTTCCATGCTCATACCGGTTATCGGCACGGAAGCTTTGGAGCAGCAAAGTGACGCGGAAGCTTTGGAGCAGCAAGGTGACGGGGAAGCTGTGGAGCGAACGCCGCGCCAGACCGGCGAAGCCGGTCACCTGGAGGATTGCGGGGAGCGCGAAGCACGAGCAATCCGCAGCTTATACCGTATTTGGCGCCCCGCTTGCGGGGCATGGCGGTTTTGAACTGTGATTAAAGGAAGAAAGAAAATGGATGATTCGATTAGTGAGAACGCCAAGAGGCAGCTTCGGAAGGAGATCCCGGCATTAAAGGCGGAGATTCTGACACTTTACCGGAGCCTGGACCGGAAATTCGGCCTGCATGCGGCAGAAGTACCGATTGAATTCGGATTCGATGAAGAAAGACTTGGAGCTTATACACCGTCCGGGAATGGACAGGAGGAGAGCTTCTACTTTTCCCTTGTGTTTGTGGGATTTTTGAGCAGAGATTCCCTGCACAGGGAAGACAAACTGGATTTGTACAAACATGAGTATGCCCACTATATGCAGTTCCATATGGATATTCCGCAGGAATACCGGTTCCGGAGCGGTCTGCACGGAAGCGCCTGGAAATATTGCTGCTCGCTGGTCGGAGCGGCTCCAAGCGAGTATTACCGGTTCGGAAAGGGAAGAGAGAAGCATGACTATGAGAAGGCATTGAATAATCCGTGGAAAAATCCGCACACCGCGCTCCTCGATCTTACTCATCGGAAGAAGGAAGCAGAGGATAGCCGGAACCGGATGATCCGCTACCGGAAGGGTGATACGGTGGTCCATCCGAAGTTCGGATCCGGAACGATTGAGGATCTCGAACAGATGACGGGGTCCGTGCGTCTGACCATTCGCTTTCCGGATGCGGTGCGTAAAATCGATCAGAAGTGGCTTCTTCGCTCGAACTATAAAAAAAGAAGCTGAAGCTTTCAAGAATGGTTGGAGCAATGTTTCTTTCAAGAATGGTTGGTGCAATGTTTAAAGAGCAGAGGGGTACAGCTTTTTCTGACTATTGTGTCAGGACTTTCCGGTTTTTCCGGCTGTGCGCAGACAAATGCCTGTTAAGAGTTGACACCAAGGTGGAAAATGGGACATAATAAAAAGAATTACGCGTAAAACAGACGTGGCAGTATGATGAGGCCGCGCATTTTATCAGAGAAGAAGGTGCAGAAGATGAAATACGATTTTAATACCGTTGAGCCGAAATGGCAGAAGGCATGGGAGGAAAATGACGCTTTCAAGGCGGTCGATTTTTCTGATAAGCCGAAGTGGTACGGGCTGGTGGAATTCCCTTACCCGTCAGGAGCAGGCATGCATGTCGGACACATTAAGGCATACTCCAGCATTGAGGTTATCTCCCGGAAGAAGAGAATGCAGGGCTATAATGTTCTCTTCCCGATCGGATTCGATTCGTTCGGCCTTCCGGCGGAGAACTACGCGATAAAGACGAACACGCATCCTCATGACATCACAGAGAAAAACATTGCCCATTTCTCCGATCAGCTCCGCAAGGTCGGATTTTCCTTCGACTGGAGCCGCGTGATCGCCACCTCACATAAGGACTACTATAAATGGACCCAGTGGATCTTCGAAAAATTATTCGAGCACGGACTGGTATTCCGCTCCAAGACACTGGTCAACTACTGTCCGCACTGCAAGGTTGTTCTGTCCAATGAGGATTCTCAGGGAGGTAAATGTGACATCTGCCACAGCGAGGTTGTACAGCTCCCGAAGGATGTATGGTTCCTCCGGATCACCGATTATGCGGACAAACTTCTGGAAGGTCTGAATCATGTGGACTATCCGGAAAGCATCAAGCAGCAGGAGATTGCCTGGATTGGAAAATCCACAGGAGCGTTTGTGAACTTCCGTCTTGCCGGAACCGATGAGAAGCTCGAGATTTATACTACGCGGTGCGATACCTTGTACGGCGTAACCTTCATGGTGGTGGCGCCGGAGCACCCGGTTCTCGACAAATATAAGAATAGAATCCGCAACTGGGACGCGGTCGAGGAGTATCGCAGAGAAAGCGCAAAGAAGACGGAATTCGAGCGTACCCAGCTGGTAAAGGACAAGACAGGTGTGAAGATCGACGGACTGACGGCAGTCAATCCGATTACCGGCAAGGAAATTCCGCTCTTCATCGCCGACTATGTCATGATGGGATACGGAACAGGAGCGATCATGGCTGTTCCGGCGCATGATCAGCGTGACTATGATTTCGCAAAGAAGTTCGGAATGGACATTGTGCAGGTCATCAAGGGAGGAGACATCTCAAAGGAAGCCTATACCGGAGACGGAGAGATGATCAATTCCGGATTCCTGAACGGCTTTACCAATAAGAAGGATTCCATTGAAGCGATGCTGAAGCATATCGAGGAAGAGGGAATCGGGCACAAGGGCGTTCAGTACAAGATGAAGGACTGGGCGTTCAATCGTCAGCGGTACTGGGGCGAGCCGATCCCGCTGATTCACTGTCCGAAGTGCGGCACCGTTGCCGTTCCGGAGGATGAGCTTCCTCTGGAGCTTCCGCCGGTCAAGAATTTTGAACCGGGTACCGACGGGCAGTCCCCTCTGGCCAAGATCGACAGCTTTGTAAACTGCACCTGCCCGAAGTGTGGCGGACCGGCAAAGCGCGAGACCGATACGATGCCGCAGTGGGCAGGATCTTCCTGGTATTTCCTTCGTTTCTGTGATCCGCACAATGACAAGGCATTTGCTGACCGGAAGAAGCTGGAATATTGGATGCCTGTCGATCAGTATAACGGAGGTATGGAGCATGTGACGCGTCATCTGCTTTACTCCAGATTCTGGCACAGATTCCTGTATGATATCGGTGAGGTGAACACACCGGAGCCGTACGCAAAAAGAACCTATCAGGGAATGATTCTCGGCGCGGACGGCGAGAAGATGTCCAAATCCAAGGGAAATGTCATTGATCCGCTGGATATCGTAAAGCTTTACGGGGCGGATACGCTTCGCACCTATGTCATGTTCATGGGAGATTATCAGAGCGCTGCTCCGTGGAGTGACGAGGCGGTTCGCGGCTGTAAGAGATTTCTTGACCGTGTGGCGGGACTTACGGATATCATGACCGCGGAAAAGGAAGATCCAAAGCTGGAGAACAGCCTTCACAAGACGATCCGTAAGGTTACGGAAGATATTGACAACATGAAGTTCAACACCGCCATTGCGGCGATGATGTCGCTGATCAATGAATTCTATAAGGCGGGGGGCATCACAAAGGATGACCTGATCACCTTCATCAAGCTGCTTTCCCCGTTCGCGCCGCACATTACCGAAGAGATCTGGCAGTATATCGGAATGAACCCGGACGGCAAAACCTTTATCACCCTCTCCTCCTGGCCGGAATACAGCGAGGAGAAGGCGAAGGATTCTGTCATCGAGCTTGGCGTTCAGGTCAACGGAAAGGTGAGAGGAACCGTACAGCTTGCGGCGGATATCAGCAGGGAGGACGCTCTTGCGGCCGCCAAGGCTGAGCCGAATGTGGCAAAATTCCTGGAGGGCGCCACAATTGTCAAGGAAGTATACGTTCCCGGCAGAATCATAAACTTTGTAATCCGCAAATAACCGGCAATCATCAGGAGCAGGTGTCTCACCTGCTTTTCAGAACAGGACAGACAACTTGTATCCCACAAAATTGCTTCTCATCATGGGAACAGGTGTCTCATCCGCTTTTCAGAACAGGACAGATAACGTATGGTGAAGAAGGAAACGGACGATCCGGAGCTTGAACAGAAGAAAAAGCTGGCGCTGGAGGTGATCCGGCGTCTGAAGAAAGAATATCCGGACGCTCATTGCACGCTGGCATATGAGGATGCCTGGCAGCTGTTGGTAAGTGTCCGGTTGGCAGCACAGTGTACAGATAAGCGGGTAGATATGATCACGCCGAAGCTCTTTGCAAAGTTTCCGTCGGTTGCAGCTCTGGCAGCTGCCGAACCGGCGGAGATCGAAGAAATTGTCAGACCCTGCGGCCTGGGGCCGAGCAAGGCCAGAGATATCTCCGGCTGCATGCGGATGCTGCACGAACAATATCATGATCGTGTCCCGGATACGATGGGGGAGCTTCTGAAGCTCCCCGGTGTAGGAAGAAAGAGTGCCAATCTGGTGATGGGAGACGTCTTCGGAAAGCCTGCCATCGTCACAGATACACACTGCATCCGCCTCTGCAATCTGATCGGTCTTGTGGACAATATCAGAGAGCCGGCAAAGGTCGAGAGAGAACTGTGGAAAATCATTCCTCCGGAGGAAGGCAGCGATCTCTGTCACAGATTCGTCAATCACGGACGGGCAGTCTGCGTCGCAAGGCATCCGAAGTGCGGGATCTGCTGTCTGAAGGATATCTGCAGATACGGCAGCTCCGAAGCCGCACAGTGACACCTGTCTACTTTTGACCGTAATAAGCGTCGATTTGACTATAAGTCAGCTGTTGTAATTATTGACTATCGTAAATGAAAGTGATAAAAAAATAATAAAGTAATCACTTGCAATCAGAGCCATCTTGCTTGACTGTAAAATTGCCGGTGATTATTTTTATGCGCGCATACTGCGCGATACCCCGGAAACGGGGAGCAACAAAATGTATCAGCTGCGGAATGCCTCGCTGGGTTTACCCTGAATGCTTCAGCAGTAACACGTTAGAAAGAAGGTGGTGAAAATGAGTATGGCACAGAAGCTTGTGGAAGATCTTAAGGTCCAGGACGCATTTGTGATCCCTGTCTTCGGGGGTATACATATTGCTGAATCCGTTGTGGTTTCCTGGATCGTCATGGGTATTCTTTTAGCACTTGCACTCTGGCTGACTCATGGAATGAAAGTTCGGAACCCGGGGAAGAGACAGGTTGCGGTTGAAGCATTTGTAACCTGGCTGGAGAAGACGATCAAGGGTATGCTCGGTCCCGACGCGGGAGAGTATGCGGAATATCTGATGACGGTCATCATGTTTATCGGTCTTTCCAACATTATAGGACTTCTTGGAATGAAGCCTCCGACGAAGGATCTGGATGTGACGGCTGCACTTGCCATAATGAGCATTGTGCTGATTGAGGCGGCAGGTATTAAGCGGAAGGGCGTTCTGGGATGGCTGAAGAGTTTCACACAGCCGGTCGGAATTGTTACACCGATTAATATCCTGGAGGTATTTATCCGTCCGCTTTCACTTTGCATGCGACTTTTTGGTAACGTACTCGGATCCTATGTCATCATGACATTGATCGAAAATCTGATTCCGGTAGGAGTTCCACTTATCTTCAGTTTCTACTTTGATATCTTCGATGGAATGATTCAGGCATACGTATTCGTATTCCTTACCTCACTGTTTATCGCTGAGGCGGCAGAAATCACTCCGGAAGAACCGAAGAAGAAAAAGACCAGAAAGAGAAAAAAGAAAGCTGTTGCCGTTGCCGCGTAAGCTGTTCCGGCGAGAACGCAGATCGCGGTCAGATGTATTCACTGGTCACAATCATTTACATAGTCAATTATTTAAAGTCAACGTTCAATCCATTATTTTTACGGATAGAATCCGTGTATGAATTCCCGGGATGCTCCGGGGAGTATTGAGAAGAATTTCCGGTCTTATGCCGGAAGATTACAGGAGGAAAGAAAAAATGACAGCACTTGGAGCAGGAATTGCAGCACTCGCTTGTATCGGCGCAGGACTTGGAATCGGTATCGCAACCGGACATGCAACAGACGCTATCGCAAAGCAGCCGGAAGCTGACAACAAAATCATGAGAAACCTTCTTCTCGGATCCGCACTTGCAGAGGCAACCGCTATTTACGGTTTTGTACTGGGTCTGATGATTCTGTTTGTAGCATAAGCCATATCGGAAAATGCTTCGTTTATTCTGAAACGAGATAAAACACGCTGCGCGAGTTTTATCCCGCTATCGCGACGCTCGCCGCACACGAATACTTCGCATTCGGCTGCGGCTCACTGTTCGCGTAAATAAATTTCAGTGACAATGATTTCGTATCAGAGTACGGAACAACTTAGGAGAAGACATGTTACGTTTTGATTTAAATGTTTTATGGACGGTCATCGATCTTCTGATTCTGTATTTCCTTCTTAAAAAGTTCCTTTTTGGAAGAGTACACAAGATCCTCGATCAGAGAGCAAAAGACATTGAGAAGTCCTACACGGACGCAGAAAAGGCACAGAATGATGCCAATGCTCTCAAGACACAGTATGAGGATACAATCAAGAGCATTGATGATGAGAAAAAGAAAGCTGCTGATGAGGCAAGAGCAAAGGCAAACGTGGAATACGACCGTATTGTCGATTCGGCCAAAGCAGACGCTGACAAGATCATTAATGATGCCAGAGCCAAAGCAGCTGCAGAGACGACAGACCAGAAGCACAAAGCTGAGGAAGACATTGTTGAGATGGTTAAGGATGCCGCTGCCAGAATCGCAGAGGCTGAGGATGACGATAAGATGTATGATGCCTTCCTGAAGAAGGTCTCAGCGAATAAAGATAAGAAAGACTGACACTATGAGTGAGAACAAAACAATAAAGTTGGACGAGAACGGAAAGCTTCATGCGGTTCTTCGCTGTGTAACCGAGCCGAGCGAAGAGCAGAGACAGAAATTCGTTCAGTTTCTGAAAAACAAGTATGAGCTTGAAGACACGGATCAGGTAAATCTTGAGATCGTTCAGGATCCGGATGTACACGGTGGTTTCATTCTCGACATCGGAAGCGATGAGTACGACTGGAGTACCCGCGGAAGAGAGAGACAGTTCGAAAATCAGATCAATGATGCCAGAGCCAGAGCTGCGAGAGAAAAAAGCCAGGAAGGCATCATGGAGATCATGCGTGCTGCCGTGGAACAGTTCCATCTTGAGGCGGAACAGTCGGAAGTCGGTCATGTTCTGACGGCCGGCGACGGAATTGTAACCATCACAGGTCTGGATCATGTGCAGTACGGAGAGATTCTGGTCTTTGAAAACGGCGTAAAAGGAATGGTTCAGAATATCGGTGAGGACGGAATCGGTGCGATTCTGTTTGATGCCGAGGGCAGCATCGGTGAGGGAACCCGTGTGACCGGTACCGGCAAGCGCGCAGGTATTGCATGCGGCGACGGATATCTCGGCCGTGTCATTGACGCGCTGGGCAATCCCATTGACGGCGGAGCACCGGTAAAGGGTGACGAGTACCGCGCGATTGAACAGCCGGCGCCCGGAATCATTGACCGTCAGCCGGTTACGGTTCCTCTGGAGACCGGTATCCTTGCCATTGACTCCATGTTTCCTATCGGCCGCGGACAGCGAGAACTGATCATCGGTGACCGTCAGACCGGTAAGACATCCATCGCTATGGATGCCGTCCTGAACCAGAAGGGGAAGGACTGCTACTGCGTCTATGTCGCAATCGGACAGAAGGCATCTACAGTAGCCAGCATTGTAAACACACTGAAGAAAAATGACGCGATGTCCTATTCGATTGTAGTGGCATCCACCGCTGCAGATCCGGCACCGCTTCAGTACATCGCGCCTTATGCCGCGACATCCATTGCCGAATACTTCATGCACAGAGGCAAGGATGTTCTGATCATCTATGATGATCTGAGCAAGCATGCCGTTGCATATCGTACGCTGTCACTGCTTCTCGGAAGATCTCCGGGACGTGAGGCTTACCCGGGTGATGTATTCTATCTGCATTCCAGACTTCTTGAGAGATCCTCAAGGCTGTCAGAAAATCTGGGCGGAGGTTCCATCACCGCGCTGCCGATTATTGAGACACAGGACGGCGATGTATCCGCATACATTCCGACCAATGTTATCTCCATCACAGACGGACAGATTTTCCTGGAGTCCGATCTGTTCTTCGAGGGACAGAGACCGGCCGTTAACGTCGGACTTTCCGTATCCCGTGTAGGAGGAGCAGCTCAGACCAAGGCAATGAAGAAGGCTGCGGGTTCCCTGCGTATCGATCTGGCACAGTTCCGTGAGATGCAGGTGTTCACCCAGTTTAGTTCAGATCTGGATGAAGCAACGCAGAATCAGCTGAAACAGGGAAATGTTCTGATGGAGCTGCTGAAGCAGCCGCTTGGTCATCCGCTTTCAACAGCAGATCAGGTTATTACTCTCTGCGTTGCCGAGCATAAGAAGATGATCAATGTTCCGGTTAAGAATGTGAAAGCTTACCAGAAGGAGATGCTTGCTTTCTTCGCCGATAAGTATTCGGATATCGTCGAGGAGATCAACAAAAAGGGACAGCTTCCGGATGAACTTACCGAGAGAATCCTGGCAGCAGCGGATGAGTTTGGCGCGGAATACGCGGAAGCGCATAAGACAAAGAACGCATAAGCTCAGCCGGAAATTGAAGAAGGAAAAATATGTCAGCAACACGTGAAATCAAGGAAAGAATTGATAGCGTCAATAATACACTGAAGATTACGAACGCTATGTATATGATTTCTTCTACGAAAATGAATAACGCGCGGAAAGCGCTGGCAAATACCGAACCGTATTTTTATGCGCTGCAGGACATGTTCGGACGGGTGCTGCGTCACCTTCCGGACGGCTACAGCCATCCGTATCTGGATGAGCGTGAGGTTACTTCGAAAAGCGATCTCCGCAGGGCGATTATCTGTGTGACCGCAGATAAGGGACTTGCAGGTGCATATAACCATAATGTACTGAAGCTGACAGAGGAGAAGCTGAGACCCGCGAACAATGACATGCTATATGTCGTCGGAGAGGTCGGCCGTCAGTATTTTGCAAATCACAATGTAAATGTAGACGGCGCCTTTCATTATACCGCCCAGAAACCGACACTTTCCAGGGCAAGGTCGATCGCATATCAGATGCTTGATCTGTTCGAGCGCAAAGAAGTTGATGAGGTATATATCATTTACACCAGAATGAAGAACTCCATGGAAACCGAGACGGAGATCCGGCAGCTTCTGCCGCTGATCCGTCTGAATGAGGAGTTTTTCAAACAGAATATGACAAAACTGAGTGGTGTGTATCAGGAGACCTTCGACATGGAACCGGGGCCGGATCTTCTTCTGAACAACATCATCCCGGACTTTATCAACGGATATATATACAGTGCACTTGTGGAATCTTACTGTGCGGAGCACAGCTCCCGTATGCAGGCGATGGACGCGGCCAATAAAAACGGCAGCGAACTGGTCCAGGAGCTGAGCATTCAGTACAACCGGGAGCGTCAGGCTCAGATCACACAGGAGATTACGGAGGTTTGCGCAGGCGCGAAGGCACGTGCGCTGCAGCAGAAGAAACATAAGAAGAAAGACATGCCGAAGTTTGAAAACCAGCAGGGAGAGGATCTCGATACTTTCCAGGCCGGCGCGCTTCATTGAGCTTGTAACGCCCTGCCTTAAGGGGCAGGGGCGTTGACACAATAGAAAGGACATGACACATGCAAATCGGAAAAATTGTCCAGGTCATGGGTCCTGTTGTCGATGTCGCATTTGAGGATCTTCCTCTTCCGAAAATCAAGACAGCGCTGCAGGTTGACAACCATGGCGAGAAGGCAATCATGGAGGTACAGCAGCATATCGGTGATGATATGGTCCGCTGTATCATGCTTTCTGCCAGTGAAGGCTTACAGAAAGATATGCCTGTGATCTCACTGGGAACCGGAATCGAAGTTCCGGTCGGCGAGAAGAATCTGGGACGTCTGTTCAATGTGCTTGGCGATACTATCGACGGCGGCGAACAGCTCAGAGATTCTGAACAGTGGGAGATTCACAGAAAGCCACCGAAATTTACAGATCAGAAACCGGTACAGGAGATCCTGGAGACCGGAATCAAGGTTATTGACCTGATCGCGCCCTACGCAAAGGGTGGTAAGGTCGGACTGTTCGGAGGCGCCGGAGTAGGTAAGACCGTCCTGATTCAGGAGCTGATCCGCAACATCGCGACGGAGCACGGCGGTTATTCGATCTTCACCGGTGTCGGAGAAAGATCCCGTGAAGGAAATGACCTCTGGAGCGAGATGACAGAGTCCGGAGTTATCAAGAATACCGCCCTGGTATTCGGACAGATGAACGAGCCCCCGGGGGCACGTATGCGTGTTGCGGAGACGGGGCTTACAATGGCCGAGTATTTCCGTGATGTTCAGAAAAAAGACGTTCTTCTGTTCATCGATAACATCTTCCGTTTCGTACAGGCCGGTTCCGAGGTATCTTCTCTGCTTGGACGTATGCCGTCTGCTGTAGGATATCAGCCGACCCTGGCAAATGAAATGGGTGAGCTTCAGGAGAGAATCGCTTCCACGACAAACGGATCCATCACATCTGTGCAGGCAGTATATGTACCTGCTGATGACCTGACAGACCCAGCGCCTGCTACAACCTTTGCTCATCTGGATGCAACGACCGTTCTTTCCCGAAAGATTGTAGAGCAGGGTATTTATCCTGCTGTTGATCCGCTGGAGTCTTCCTCCAGAATCCTGGAAGAGGATATTGTCGGGAAGGAGCATTACGAGACTGCACAGTCCGTGCTCCAGTATCTGCAGAAGTACAAAGAGCTTCAGGATATCATCGCCATCCTTGGTATGGAAGAGCTTTCTGATGAGGACAAGACCGTCGTATATCGTGCCCGTAAGATCAGAAACTTCCTGTCACAGCCGTTCCACGTAGCGGAGCAGTTCACCGGAATCCCCGGAAAGTATGTTCCTCTCGAGGACACCATCAAGGGCTTCCAGGCAATCCTGAACGGAGAAATGGACGATTATCCGGAGAATGCGTTCTTCAACTGCGGCGGCATCGAGGATGTCGCGGAGCATGCAAAGAAGGAAGCATAAGAGAATCCGGCACATGCATCAGCAGGCAGAGGGAGGCGGAAGTTCCGCGCCCGCTCCGCTGATGCGTCAGGAATAAGATTGAGGTGTAATATGGCAGAAGCCAAATATTATCTCAGAGTCATCGCATCGGATAAAGCCTTTTACGGCGGTTACGTTACAAGTCTGAAGGTTCCCACCATTGACGGGAGGGAAGGTTTCCTTGCGCACCATTCGCAGATTATGCTTGCGATCGTGCCCGGGGAGATTGATTTTACGACGGCAGACGGCAATAAGGTAACGGCTGTCTGCGGTAATGGCTCCATGATTTTCGCAAATAACCGCGCAACGATCCTGGTTGACACCTGCGAGTCCCCGGATGAGGTCGACAAGCGGCGTGCCGAGGAGGCGCTGGAGCGGGCGAAGGAGCGTCTGCGTCAGAAGCAGAGTCTGCGTGAATACAAGATGACACAGGCTTCCATGGCGCGTGCTCTTTCACGTCTGAAATTTAAGGACAAGTATATCAACTGATCATGGAACCGCGACGGGTAACCGGTGCGGTACCGGGAAACAAAACAGATATATGATATCGCATATCCCCTGCAGGAGCGGAAACGCTTTGCAGGGGGTATTTTCATGATTATGATTTTTTCGGAAAAATGAACAAAAATAGTCCTGCAGGTGTACACCTGCCCTGTCTTTATATTATAATAAAACAATATGTGAACGGGGAAGGAGTAGGGTATGAAGCGTCAATGTGGTATTTTGTTTCCTGTATTTTCGGTACCGTCTGAATTCGGAATCGGTTGTTTCTCGAGGGAGGCATATGAATTTGTGGATTTTCTGAAAAAGTCCGGGCAGAGCTACTGGCAGGTGCTGCCGCTGGGCCCGACCGGCTTCGGAGATTCACCTTATCAGCCGGTTTCAGCGTTTGCGGGAAATCAGAATTATGTAGATCTGAGAGCTTTGATCGAGGATGGGCTTCTGAGAGAAGATGATGTACGCTGTCTGGATTTTGGACAGAATCAGGAGCGTGTTGATTACGGCGCACTTTATACAAACCGGGGCAGGGCACTTCGGATGGCGTATCCGGCCTTCTGTGAGCGTCTTCTCGACTCAAAAAAACGGACGGAAGAAATCAAAGACGTTCAGAACAAAACGGCTGCAGCTTATACGGTTATGACGGCCGGCACTGCGGGAGCAGCGGCGGAGAACATCACGGATCCAGCAGGACCTGCGGCAGAAAGAGCTGCGGATGCAGCAGCCTCAGCGGTGGATATGAAATCAGAGAATGCAGCACTCTCAGCGGCAGATATGAAATCAGAGAATACGGTACTCCCTGAGAAGAGCCTGTATGAAAAGTATACCGAATTCTGTGAGAGAGAATCGTACTGGCTGGACGATTACTGTCTGTACTATGCGCTCAAGGAAAAGTTCGAGGGAAAAAGCTGGCTGGAATGGGACGACGGTTACAGGGAGCGCAGGGCGGACACACTCAGCCGGGCGAAAAAGGAGCTTCAGGATGAGATCTCTTTCTTCCGTTTTGTTCAGTTCGAGTTCTTTACACAATGGGAGCGGCTTCACCGTTATGCCCGGAAACAGGGAATAGAATTGATCGGGGATGTCCCGTTCTATGTTTCGATGGACAGTGCGGATGCGTGGGCCCATCCGGAGGTATTCCGGTTTGACCGCGATCTGAAGCCGGAATATATTGCGGGATGCCCGCCGGATGCTTTTTCTGTGACAGGCCAGCTGTGGGGAAATCCTGTATACGACTGGGAGAGAGGCCGGAAGGACCACTATTCCTGGTGGATCCGCAGGATCCGGGCGAATATGGAGCTGTTTGACATCCTGCGGATTGATCATTTTCATGGCTTTTCGAATTACTATGAAATCCCTTACGGAGATGAGACTGCTGAAAATGGCATCATGAAGAAGGGACCGGGCATGAGCTTTTTCCGCGAGATGAAGAAGGCTCTCGGAGAGGTACCGCTGATAGCCGAGGATCTTGGTACGATTACCCCGGAGAATGAACAGCTTCTGAAGGACAGCGGCTATCCGGGGATGAAGGTCCTTCAGTACGCATTTGACGGATCAGAGTCGAGCTGGTATCTGACCTACCATCATCCGTTCCACTGCGTCGTCTACACTGGCACACACGACAACACGACGATTCTGGACTGGGTGGAACATGCGCCGGATCATGACCGGGATTTTGCCAGACAGTTTATTCATTCGGAGAATACCGATTACGGAGCATTTGTGTGGGATTTTATCCGCGAGGCATATCGATCGCCGGCAGACACCTGTATTGTTCCGCTTCAGGATTATCTCGTGAAGGGAAGTGAGGCCAGGATCAATACACCCGGCTCGCAGGGAACCAACTGGCAGTGGAGGCTCGCGCCGAATTATCTGTCAGACGCGCTGGCGGTCAGCATTCACAACCTCGCAAGGATCTACGGACGGCTGCCAAAGACCGAGCCGAAGATTACAGACGGACAGAATGATAGAAAGTAGAGGGATTGACGGTATGTCAAATGTAAGCAGCAAATCCGACAGGGAAAAATTCGGCTCCAGAATCGGCTTCATCCTGGTTTCTGCAGGCTGTGCAATCGGAATCGGAAATGTATGGAAATTCCCCTATCTCTGCGGGCAGTACGGCGGAGCAGCTTTTATCCTGATTTATCTGGTATTTCTCCTAATCCTCGGAATTCCAGTCATGATCTGTGAATTTTCGGTCGGACGTGCAAGCCGGAAGAGTGCGGCGAGATGTTTTGAGACACTTGAGCAGAAAGGATCGAGGTTCCACTGGCTGAAATACATCAGTATCATCGGAAGCTATATGCTGATGATGTATTATACAACCGTTGCCGGATGGATGCTTTATTACTGCTATCTTCATGTCACGGGTACATTTGCCGGCGCGGACAGTGCCAGAATAAAATCCGATTATGCCGCGATGCTTTCCAACGCGCCTGGCATGGCTTTCTGGACAATTCTGGTGTGTCTTATCGGTTTTGTGATCTGTTATTTTGGAATTCAAAACGGGGTGGAGCGGGTGACAAAGGTCATGATGACCTGCCTGATGGTTCTGATGGTAGTGCTTGCTGTCCACTCGATATTCCTGAAGGGTGCGGCGAAGGGAATCGCCTTCTACCTCGTGCCGGATTTCCGGAACATGGCGGAGCGCGGTGTCGGAAACGTCATCTTCGCTGCAATGAGTCAGGCGTTCTTCACCTTGTCCATCGGAATCGGAGCCATGCTGATCTTCGGTTCCTACCTGAATAAGGACAGAAGCCTGACGGGAGAAGCAGTCACGATCACGGCGCTGGACACCTTTGTCGCGCTGATGGCGGGATTCATTATCATACCGGCATGCTTTGCCTATGGGATCGAGCCGGATGCCGGACCAAGTCTCATCTTCCTCACCATACCGAATCTGTTCAGCCAGATGCCGGGAGGAAGAATTTGGGGTGCGCTTTTCTTCGTTTTCCTGTCGTTTGCGGCGCTGACCACGGTTATTGCGGTATTTGAGAATATTATTGCCTTTGATATGGATCTGTTCGGCTGGACGAGAAAGAAGAGCGTCATCATCAGCGCTGTTCTTGTCGTGCTTCTCAGCCTGCCGTGTGTATTCGGCTACAATATATGGTCATCCTTTCAGCCGCTCGGCGAGGGAACACATATTCTGGACCTTGAGGATTTCATCGTCTCCAATAATCTTCTGCCGCTGGGCAGTCTGGCCTTTGTGCTTTTCTGCACCCGGAAAAGCGGATGGGGATGGGATCATTTCATTCAGGAGGCAGACGCCGGAGAGGGGAGAAAATTCCCGAAAAAACTCAGAACATATATCACCTTTATTGTGCCTGTGATCATCATTGTCATCTACCTGAAGGGATATTACGACATGTTCTCGCCGATGGGAACCGCTGTGCTGACCGGATGGATGTGCGTCGCCGTCCTGTTTCTGCTCTTTATTTTCTTCTGCGCGTTCTCAAGAAAGAAGACTGCCGGCTGAAACGGTCACAGCTGATTTCCGTTGCGTCGGCTTCTATGGTCATCAGACACAGAAAAAACAGAAAAAGCAGCCGCCAGGCAGGCAACTGCTTTTTCTGAGTCAACGGTTCGGTCAGTCTTATCGGTCAATGATTCTAAGAATGTCCAGAATTTTCTGCTTCTTTTCGTCGGAATATCTTGAAATAATGGATAGAAGTTCGTTATCGAGAGCTGTGGTGCGATATTCGGGTTCGATCTTCCCGACAAGAGAATCCAGTGTGATTCCGGTCAGTTTTGCGTAGTAGGATAATACGCGAAGGGACATCGCCGTCCGGTTGTTTTCAACGTTGCTGATGTATCCCGGGGTTACGTGAAGTTCAGAGGCAACCTGGTTTTGTGTCAGACCGTTTTTAATCCGAAGCTCTTTAACTTTCCGACCCAGGTCTTCAAAGTCAAAAGCATTTTCGGTTTCCTTACTCATAAAAAGTTCCTCCGTAAATGATGGATGCTGCATATGTCTTGGGCAAACATTATATATTTGAAATATACAATGCTTTTCCTGGTATTAAATATAAAATATTGCCCATATGTAAAAAACTGACGAACAATTCAATGACCACCTAATTCTACCACCGTTGTAGGGATAAATAAATATACTATTTTCATATAATATTGAAAAAATGCGCTCTTTAGAACCCTTTTTTATAAAAGCGTTGGAAAAGAGAGTGCATCATGGGGCAGGATGTTTATCTTTAAGAGAAGAATAAACAAAGAATTTGCATTTTTATCTTATAAGAAGGGAGACAGGCATGGAACTTACCATCAGATTTGAAAACTACAGAAATCGTGCGGCGGCATATGACGGAGATCACGAGGTGGGTGAGTGCACGTTCACACGATCTGACAACCGCTGGGTGATTGAACACACAGAGGTAGACCCTTTGTATAATGGGAATGGGATCGCGGGGAAGCTTGTCGATGAGGTGGCGCAGAACGCGAGAAAGATCGGGGTGAAAATTCTTCCGCTCTGTTCGTACGCAAAGAAAAGAATGCAGAGACCGGAGTACGCGGATCTTGTAGTCTGACCGGTCAGGATAAAATGATCCGGGGAAAACCGCCCGGGATGAAATGATCCGGGAAAAAACGCCCGGGATTAAATGATCCGGGAAAACCTGCCCGGATAAATCGGCCGCGATAAATCTTAAAAAATCATAAACTGGTTTGTTGACGGTATCGGATATCCATGTTATAGTTTACTCAAATTTAATACTTACGTAGATGTTTTTAGGAAAAGCGGAATCCGGCACAGGAATTCTTTTAGTATAGACTGTGTCAGAGGACCTGCCGAAGGAGTAAAACTCTCAGGTGTCGTGTGGACGAAGACTAAAAACGGAGTGGACTCTGGAGAAACCCTTCAAGGGTGCCGAAGGTGCAAAGTATCTGCGCAAAGCAGGTATGGAATCTCTCAGGCAAAAGGACAGAGTTGTTGATGAACCGGCCGGGCTGTATTTTCAGATACCGTCATCTGTGCGTCGCCGCGCATCGGATGATGAAAGCCGCAGCCAGGCAGTTTTTTCAGCAAAAAGTGCTCCAATTCACATTGCCGGTCGTACCGGCTGGTGGTTGGGGCTTTTTCTTCGCCATGAGTGCTGCCCGGGAGTCTCCTTATTTCTGATACAGATACGCAGGTAACGAGATTAATCTTAAAGGAGATTTGAAATGGACGCTCTCAACAGTATTGTGGCACTTATTGATGATAAGGTGTGGTTTCTCCTCCTGTTCGTGCTTGTGGGTACGGGAATCTATTTCTCGTTCCGGACAAGATTTGTTCAGGTCCGTCATTTTGGAAGAGCATGGAACCGTGTCTTTGGCAACTTCTCTCTGCATGGCGAAAAGGCCGGGAAGGATGGCATGAGTTCATTCCAGGCACTTGCGACGGCAATCGCGGCACAGGTCGGAACGGGCAATATTGCCGGATGTGCGACGGCACTTGTCGGAGGCGGCCCCGGAGCAATTTTCTGGATGTGGCTTGCGGCATTCTTCGGAATGGCAACGATCTACGGAGAGGCCTGCCTCGCTCAGGTTACGAGATCCCGTGATGATCAGGGTAATATCATCGGAGGTCCGGTTTATTATATCCGCAAGGCATTCAAGAACGGTTTCGGAAAGTTCCTCGCATCGTTCTTCGCGATCATGATCATCCTTGCGCTCGGCATCATGGGCAATATGGTGCAGTCCAACTCCATCAGCGACGCATTTCACACTGCCTTCGGTGCCAATAAGCTGATCATGGGTATTATCATCGCCGTGATAGCTGGATTTATTTTTATCGGCGGAATCAGCCGTATTGCGTCCTTTACGGAAAAGATTGTTCCGATCATGGCGGCGCTTTACCTTGTCGGCGGCCTGATTGTTCTGATTATCAACCACAGAAATCTGCTGCCGGCGCTCGGATCGATCTTTGTCGGAGCCTTTACACCGCAGGCTGTTGTCGGAGCCGGTGCCGGAATCACAGTTCGTCAGGCGCTGAGGCTTGGTGTAGCCCGCGGACTGTTCTCTAATGAGGCAGGTATGGGCTCCACTCCTCACGCGCATGCGCAGGCACAGGTTGATAAACCTCAGGATCAGGGCGAAGTCGCTATGGTAGGTGTGTTCATCGATACCTTTGTCGTACTTACCATGACCGCGCTGGTTATTCTTTCATCCGGTGTTCTTGGCAATTCCATTCCGTACGCGGGTGATATCACCGGTACACCGGTTGCACAGGCTGCGTTCAGTACGGGATTCGGAGCGTTCGGCTCGAAGTTTGTGGCAATTTGTCTGTTTTTCTTCGCGTTCTCAACGATCATCGGCTGGTTCTTCTTCGCGCAGCAGAACATCAGGTACATGATAGGCTCAAAGGCTGTGAAGCCCTTCGCTGTCATTGTCGTTATCTTCATCCTGATCGGGTCAGTCCTGAAGGTAGAGCTGGTGTGGAATCTGTCGGATTTGTTTAACGGGCTGATGGCGCTGCCGAACCTGATCGCGCTGATTGCGCTTTCCGGGGCGGTTGCGAAGATGGCACACGGAACGATGCTCACACATAAAGATCTGTAAGAAAAGTTCAGCGCTGTGCTCATACCTGTTGCCCTTGGAATCGCATCCGGTTCCTCACTCGCTTCGCGGCAGGCAGCCTGTCTGCATTTTCGAAGAGGTTCACACTTTTGTCATGAAATTGGTGTAGAATAATGTTATAAAGTTTTTGGTGAGATTCAGGGAGTATGATTTAAGGGGAATATGTATGAGACTGAGAAGCTGGAAGATGATACAAAAGGATCTGGTTGGCAGTGTAAGCGGCAGCCGGAAGTATGACGACGGGACGTTTATTCATACTTCACCGGTGATTTCCATGGCTTACGATGACGGCCTTTTCATGATGAGAACAGAGAATTCCATCTACGAGTGTGATGTGCAGGATTTTATCGGCACGGAGGTTGAGCTGAATCTGCTGATTGAGAACGCAGAGCATCATGACAGACAGACCACGACAACACTCGACGGGTATCGCTACTGAAAGGGCGGGCGCCTCAGAAATAGTTGAATATGGAAATCCCCCGGACGGATGGTATAATAATAGAAAATACCATTTGAAAGGGGGCTTTTTATGTTTCTGCTTCTTCCGGCAATGTACGTTTTCTTTTGGTATCTTTTTCTCGCGGTCCTGCCTGCTCTGATTCTTCTGATCTATGTGTACCGGCAGGACAGGGTAGAGAAAGAACCGGTCGGGCTTCTGATCCGTCTGATCTTCATGGGCGTTATTGCTGCCTTTTTGTCGATGCTTCTGGAGAGAATCGGCAGCTATTTCCTGGACCGGTCCTCTCTGAATCCTTCAGGACTTGCGTACACTGCGGTCATGGCGTTTCTGGTCGTCGCCGTTGTCGAGGAAGGCACGAAATATGCCCTGATGGCGGCGGTTACCTGGAAAAATCCGGCATTTAACTACAGATTTGACGGAATTGTCTATTCGGTTTTTGCGTCGCTGGGTTTTGCTGCGATGGAGAATATTATCTACGAAATGGGGTATGGACCGGGTGTTTTGGTCGGGAGATCGGTTCTGGCAATTCCGGGGCATATGAGCTTTGGTGTTCTGTTTGGAATTTTTTACGGCAGAGCGAAGATTCAGCAGGCGGAGGGACATCATATCCGTCAGGTTCTGTGCATCGTGACCGGGTACATTCTGGCCGTTTTTCTTCATGGCATCTATGATACCTGCGCGATGCTCGGAACGGGAGCTTCAACGCTTGTCTTTGGCATTGTGGTTGTCGTGATTTATCTGGTGTGCTTCCTGCTGGTACGCAGAGAGTCGTCCCGTGATGAAAACGTCTATTATCACAGAAGATTCTTTTGACGAAGGCAGATTCGGTGTGCAAGACGTTTCAGAGACAGGAAGTTTTATCAGAGACAGGATACTTTTGCAGAGACAGGAAGTTTTATCAGAGACAGGATGCTTTTGCATAGACAGAAAGTTTTATTAGAGACAAGGATGGGTTCTCAGGGACATCAGGTACTGAGACTCAGGGAAAATACCTGATACTACAGAAAGGGATGTGGATATGTATATCGATAAATATGAGAAAAGATCCGACCGGGTCCGTTATCTGTCAGGACTTAGCGAAGAGCAGAAGTACGACGCACTCAATGAGATGATCCGCGTAAGCCGGCACATTGTATTTTTCGGCGGCGCGGGCGTGTCGACCGAGAGCGGAATTCCGGATTTCCGAAGCAAGGATGGTCTGTATAATCAGCACGATGTGAAATTTGACAGCTACACACCGGAATACCTTCTTAGCTGCGATTGTCTGTATCAGCATCCGGAGGTTTTTTACGAATTTTACAGGCAGAAGATGAATGTCGAAGGGATCGAGCCGAATGCGGCGCACAGAAAACTGGCGGAGATGGAGCGGGAGGGAAAACTTGACTGTGTGATCACACAGAATATTGACGGGCTTCATCAGAAGGCGGGAAGCAAAAAGGTGTATGAGATTCACGGCTCAACACTTCGAAATTACTGTGATCGGTGTCATAAGCGATACCCGTCGGATTACATCTTCCGAAGCAAGGAACCGGTCCCGAGATGCACCGAGCCGGGCTGCACGGGGATCGTAAGACCGGATGTAACCCTGTACGGGGAAATGCTGCCGGAGGATGCGTGGAGAAATGCGGAGCGAGCCTGCCGGGAGGCGGACATGATGATTGTGGGAGGCACCTCCCTGAGTGTATATCCGGCAGCCTCACTTCTGGACTATTTCAGCGGCAGATACCTCGTTCTGATCAATCGCGACAGGACAGTGCGCGACGGGGACGCGGATCTGGTCTTTCATGACAGTATTGGAAAGGTTCTGAGTCACTGCGGAAATTGATTGTATCGTCTGTTTATAGCAGATTTTATGACAAACATAAGAAAAATCAGATAAAAATTTCTGATTCATGTGGCTTTTTCCAAAATATTCTATATAATAAGGGTATGGAATGAAAAAAGTAAACCAGTCGTGTAAGTGATTACACAGCATCAGGAACGCTGCAAAGCTGGTATGGAGTGGGAAAGAATCACAGCAGACGTGTAAGAGTGTGAATCACAACAGACGTTTAAGGGTGTGAATCACAGGATTCACTTGAAACTTCAGGTTCATCGGGACAGGATCAGAAAGAACAGGTACAGAAGATGGCAGACAGAACGTATTCATCAGATGGACAGCAGGGGAATGCCGATATTACAGAAGAGAGGGACGAAGCGGTGACGAAGCGGCCGGTGACGATCCGGGATATCGCAAAGAAGTGCGGAGTATCCGTCGCTACGGTCAGTAAGGCGCTGAACGGTTACAAGGATGTTTCCATGGAGACATCCCGGAGAATCCGCCGAATCGCGGAGGAGATGGATTATCACCCGGATCCCTCTGCCATTCTGCTTCGGACGAATATTTCGCATAATATCGGTGTGGTTTTTGAGGATGACACATCGTCCGGACTCATGCATCCTTTTTTTTCAGTGATTCTGAACAGCGCAAAGAAGGAACTGGAGCGTCTGGGCTATGATATCACGTTCATCAGCCAGAAGATGGTCGGGGACTCCTTTCTTCAGCATGTGCGCTACCGGAAGTGTGACGGTATTCTCATCGCAAATGTGAATTTTCACGCGCCGGGGATCATTCAGCTGGTGAGAAGCGAGATCCCATTTATCACTATTGATTATCAGGTGAAGAATCACAGCTGTGTAATGTCGGATAATGAAGAAGGAGGCTATGAGCTTACGAAATATCTCATCGACCATGGGCACAGAAAGATTGCCTTTATTCACGGAGAAGATACGCTTGTCACGCAGAAACGGCTGGCGGGTTTTTACCGGGCGCTGAAGGAGTCTGGAGTCGACGAGGATGAAGTCTCGGTTCATGACGGGAGATACAACGACCCGAAATTTAACAACGAAATTGTGAAGGAGATCATGAACAGCAGGAATAAGCCGACAGCCATCATGTTTTCAGATGATTTTTCTTATATTGGAGGACGGAGAGTGCTGCGTGAGCTCGGATACCGGATCCCGCAGGATGTGAGCGCCGTGGGTTACGACGGAATCGACGTCGGGCAGATCATGGAGCCGGCCCTCACCACATATCGTCAGGATGCGGAGGGCATCGGAAGGCTTGCGGCGCAGAAGCTGATTGAAATGGTGGTTAACCGCAAATCAAGCATTATTGAAGAGATCGGAGTGAAGGGAAGGCTTCTGGTGGGCGAGACCGTCCGGGATATCCGTTACAGAAATTAATTCCCTGAATGAGCAGGCGCCCCGCCGTAAGGAAGGAGCGTCTGCTGGTATTTACGCGAACAGTGAGCCGCAGCTGAATGCGAAGTATTCGTGTGCGGCGAGCGTCGCGATAGCGAGATAAAACTCGCGCAGCGTGTTTTATCTCGTTAAACAAAATAAATGCATCTGTGGGAGCATGCAACTCGCACAAATATAGGAAACTATTTTTGTATAAATAGTTTCTTATTTTTTTGCGGGTAAAGTGGTAAAATGAGCCCATGGAAACTGAAACAGATAATTTAGTTTCCGACATCTTGTCGAAGATATGGAGGTCCCGGACGTGATCGATTTTCAGACGGAACAGACAGAGCAGACAGAGCAGACAGAGCTGACGGAGCAGACAGAACAGACAGAGCTGACGAAACCGATGAGTACAGATGCTGCAGCCTCGGATGATGTTTTGTCAGAAGAGAATTGCGCCGATCAGGATATCCGGGAAGACATTCTGGAGACAACGCTGCGGCTTTTTAACCGGAAGGGAATGAAGTTTACGATGGATGATCTCGCGAAGGAGCTGCATCGCAGCAAGAAAACCCTTTACGTCTATTTTCCGGACAAAAAGCATCTGCTTTATGAGATGGTAGATTACATCTTTGATTCGATCAAGGAAGATGAGCAGAAGGTGTATGAAGACCGGGAGATGGACATTGTCGACAGGGTGAGGAAGATCCTCGGTGTCATGCCGGATCGTTATCAGAATGTGGATTTTCGTCAGCTTTATGATCTGCGTGACAAGTATCCGTCTGTTTACCGGCATCTGAAGGAGCGGCTGGAAAGCGGATGGGAATCGACCGTGGAGCTTTTGAAAGAGGGCATGCGGCAGGGAAGAATCCGGAGATTTTCCATACCGGTTTTTCAGACAATGATGGAGGCAACACTGGAGCAGTTTTTTGAAAGAGATATTCTGATTGAGAACGGGTTAACTTATCACGCGGCGCTGCAGGAGGTCGTGGATATTCTGGTAAAGGGAATTGTGATCCGCGATCCTTAATCGGAGGAGGCAGTCATGGAAGACAAATCAAGAGAAATATTTGGAAACCGGATACGTGAGCGGGACTATCGGAAAGCGGAAGCTTCCGGGAAAAGGTACGCCAGAAAGTATGGAGACGACGCAAATGCGTCTTATCGTACCATTATCCGGAAAAATCGTTACATCGGTGAGTCGCTCGGCGTGAGCGACATCTGTCTGCCGGAGGACGATCTTGCAGGAGAGGAGGAATTTGACACCGGAAAGGGAATCATCGTCGGCAATATCCGGATGGGATTCGGACACTACAGGATTTCTATGGCGATGGCTTCCTGCGCGCATGCGATGGGATACAAGCCATACTGGATGGATCTGAATTCGTATCCGCAGACAGCCTGCACAAAGGTGATCCGTGCGCAGAACGACCTGTATTCCATGGGCTCCAGGCTGTCCCAGAAGAGCAGGCTGTTCAATAAGGTCATCTGGGAGCCGCTGAACTATGAGGGTTTCCGGAAGCTTTCCTACAATGCCTCTGATCAGAAAAACGCTGAGATTATGGCGGCAGTGTTCCGGAATGTTCCGAAGGATATCCCGGTGATCGGTACACATGTGTGGCCGGCACAGGCAGCGGTTCACGCAGGTATGAAATATGTGGTAAACGCCATACCGGACAACTGGCCCATGGCGCTTCATCTGGCGGAGGGCAGCGTTCACACGATACAGACACATCAGGCATATCAGGGCTACCGGATTCTGAATGGAATGGACGGGGACCGGGTGCTCCATCCCATGCCGCCGGAATCACTCATCTACACCGGACATTATGTGGATGATGAGCTTGTACGGAATATTGAAGAGGACTGCGCCGCAAGAATCCGCAGAAAGGAAAACGGCATGCCGATGCGGTTTCTCCTGACAATCGGAGGGGCGGGCGCCCAGAAGGAGATTTTTGCCGGAATCATCCGGCACCTGCTTCCGGTGATCCGAAAGAAGAAGGCGGCGCTTTTCATCAATGTCGGAGACTACCGAAATGTATGGGAGGAGCTGTGTTCGGAAGTGAGCGGGCTCGCGCAGGTCTCGGAGGAACATTTCAACAACTGGAAGGAAACAGAGGAATTTGCGTCGACAGCTCTTTCGGATGATGCGATCGGGGGTGTCCACGCTTTCTGGCATGAAAATATTTTTGAGGCGGTGTACTGTACCAACCTTCTGATGAGAAGCTGTGATGTTCTGGTCACAAAGCCGAGCGAGCTCTCCTTCTATCCGGTGCCGAAGCTGTTCATCCGCAGAATCGGGGGACATGAAAAATGGGGCGCCATCCACTCTGCGGAGATCGGAGACGGAACACTCGAATGCCGGGATCTTCCGCATATTCTTCAGATGACAGATCTTTTCCTGGACGATGATGTGCTTCTGAAGGACATGTGTACCAATATTATCGGAAATAAGAAGGCGGGAATCTATGACGGCGCTTACCGGGCAGTCAGAACGGCTGTGAATCTGAAGCGTGGAATTTGAAAAAGAAATGGGGGTTTGAAATGAAACTGACGATACGAAATAAAGCGGCGTTCTGCTTCGGCGCTTTTGGCAAGGATATCGTGTATATGCTGGTAAACAGCTATCTGCTTTATTATTATAATGTGGTGCTCGGGATCAGCAGCGCGTTCATCGGAGCGGTTCTGATGGGCGCGAGAATCTTTGATGCGCTGAACGATCCGATCATGGGAATCGTGGTTGCAAAGACGAGAACGAGATGGGGTCGTTTCCGCCCCTGGATTCTGTCCGGAACAGTACTGAACGCGCTGACCGTCTATGCGCTTTTCGCAGTGCCGGACAGCATGAAGCCGGGCTCGATGAAGATCTGGCTGACGCTGATTTACCTCGCCTGGGGCGTCACATACACACTGATGGATATTCCTTTCTGGTCCATGATTCCGGCGATCACAGAGCCGGGTAAGGACAGGGAGCAGCTTTCTTCCCTTGCGAGATCAAGCTCGGGAATCGGTGACGCGATTCCTACCGTTCTCACAATGATCGTGGTGCCGGTGCTGTCCGGGACGACGGCGCTTGCGGGATACCGGATCGGCTTCCGCTACTGGGCGCTCATTATCGCAGTGGTATTTCTGGTATCAGAGATCGTATTTGTGAAAAATGTTCCGGAGAAAAAACCGGAGGAGATGAAATCTGCTTCGATTGGCGAAATGTTTGGATCCCTCTTCCGCAACGACCAGGCGCTCTGTGTCGTAGCGGCGGTGATTCTGGTCTATCTGGCACTCGATATCGTTGGAAATCTGATTCTGTATTTCTTCCAGTTTGACCTTGGAAACACCGATGTGTACAGCATATTCACGGCCGGATGTTTTCTCGCACAGGTGATTTTCATGATGCTTGTTCCGGTTTTCCGCAGAAAGATGGAAAAACTGAAACTCTTTTCCGTTACGATTGTGCTTCAGATCGCCGGCTTCCTGATACTGCTTGCCTTTGCGTTCAGCGGGATTTATAAAGGGTCATGGATTGTTCTGCTTGTTCCGGGCATTCTGGTCTATGCATCTTACGGTGTGCTGAATGTAATGCTGACCATCTTCCTGTCAGACGCCGTAGACTACGGTGAGGCGAAAAATGGAAAACGGGAGGAATCCGTAATTTTCTCTATGCAGACCTTCACGGTGAAGCTGGCATCGGGTATTGCGGCATTTATTTCAGGGCTGGCCATTGAGTGGATCGGACTTGACACGGAGGCAGCCGCGCAGAGCGCAGCGACCCTCGGAGGGCTTCGGCTGTGGATGACGGTTCCGTCGGCACTTCTTCTTGTCGTTGCCTTTTTGCTGTTCCGGGGCTTCTACAGGCTGAGTGACAAAAAAATGGCAGAGGTGATGAGCACACTCCGCAAACAGAAGCAGGAAAATTCAAGATAGCTGTGTTTTGTTCAGAAAACGAACAAAAGGCTGCCGCCGGCACCGATGAGAATGTGCGGCGGTGGTCTTTTTTTACATCGTTTTGCAACATAATTACATTGAAGGATGTGCAGTGATCATAGATAATAATATAATATATAGAAAAAAGACCCTGCATCTGTCTGTATATTTATGAGAGGAAATGCTGATGATCAGAAAGATAAAGAACGTATTCATGATCGGAACACCAAAGACAACTTATGTTTTTCAGGCCCTGCCCAGCGGACACCTGGAGCATCTGTATTACGGCCCCTCACTGGGGGATTTTTCAGAGAAGACAGATGAGGAGCTGCTGCAGGATGCGAAATGTCTGGAAGAGAAAAGGGCATTTCCGGCAGGCAATATGATCTCCTACGATCAGGAGCACATGGATCTCACCCTGGAGGATCTGCGTCTGGAGATGTCTTCTCTCGGGAAGGGAGATATCCGTGAACCGTTTCTGGAGATCACGCATGCCGACGGAAGCGTGACTTCGGACTTTCTGTTTGAGGAGGCGAGGATTACCGACGAAAAACCGGAATTTCATGCTCTTCCCGGCTCGCTGTTCGGAAGCCGTGAGGAACCGGAACAGCAGTATACGGAGAATTTCTGCGGCGGGCGTTATTCCCATCTGATTCTGACGCTGAAGGATGCGTCATATGATCTGCGTCTTGAGCTTCACTACTATGTATTTGAAGACTGCGATGTCATTACGAGGTCGAGCCGGCTCGTTAACGACAGCGATGAGGCAGTGGTCCTGAATCGTCTGATGAGCATGCAGCTTGATTTTGAAGACAGCGGATATATCATGAGCACCTTCCACGGCGCCTGGGCGAGGGAGATGTACCGGTCGGACGTTCCGGTCGTCTCTGGAAAAATTGTAAATTCTTCCAATGCCGGCTCTTCTTCCAACCGCAGCAACCCGTTTGTGATGCTGCACAGAGAAGACACAACAGAATCTTCGGGACTGTGCTACGGGCTGAATCTGATATACAGCGGCAATCATTATGAAGCGGCGGAAGTAAACTCCTTTGGAAAGACCCGGTTTGTGTCGGGAATCAATCCGCAGAATTTTTCGTTCATCCTCTCACCGGGAGATGAGTTCGAGGCGCCGGAGGCGGTGATGACCTGTTCGGACGAGGGATACACAGGTATGAGCCTTTCCATGCATCATTTTGTCCGCGAACATATCAGCCGCGGAGTTTGGAAGCATAGGGCGAGACCGGTCCTTTTGAACAGCTGGGAGGCTTCCTACTTCAAGATCAATGAGAATCGTCTGCTTCGTCTGGCAAAGGCTGGCAAGGACGTCGGAATCGAGCTTTTTGTCATGGATGACGGCTGGTTTGGAGAAAGGAACGGAGATGACTGCTCTCTTGGAGACTGGGACGTGAACAGATCCAAGCTTCCGGGAGGCCTGAAGCAGATATCGGAAAAAATGGAGGAGCTCGGGCTTCGGTTCGGAATCTGGGTGGAGCCGGAGATGGTCAGCCGCAGGAGCCGGCTCTACGAGGCACATCCGGACTGGGCGATGCAGATACCGGGAAAACCGCATTCGGAGGGGAGAAATCAGATGGTTCTTGACCTGGCGAATCCGGAGGTGGTCGATTATCTGATCGCAAAGATGAGCGAGGTATTCTCTTCCGGCAAGATATCCTATGTGAAGTGGGACATGAACCGCATCATGTCTGACGTCTATTCACCCGCTCTTCCGCCGGAGCGTCAGGGAGAAACCGCTCACCGGTATATCTGCGGATTTTACCGTCTGGCAAAGGCTCTCACGGAGAAATTCCCGGAGATTCTCTTCGAGGGATGTGCCGCTGGAGGATGCCGGTTTGATCTCGGCGCACTCTGTTACTTCCCGCAGATCTGGGCGAGCGACGACACGGATCCAGTCATGCGGACGAGAATTCAGCAGGGCTACAGCTATGGATATCCGGCTTCCGTGATGACTGCACATGTTTCCGCAAGTCCGAATCATCAGACACTGCGCGAGACTCCGCTCGACACCAGGTTCAACGTCGCCGCCTTCGGTACACTCGGATATGAGCTCAACCTGAATGACCTGGGGAAGAAGGAACTGGATGAAATCCGGAAACAGATCGCGCTTTATAAGGAATGGCGCGAAGTCTTTCAGTTCGGCGATTTTTACCGCGGACGGTTTGACAATATCGTTGAGTGGACGGTCGTATCGGCAGACCGGAAACGGGGCGTCGGCATGATGCTTCAGAAAATGACAGAGGCTAATCATCCGTTTGAGATGTACCGGGCGAGAGGGCTGAACGAAGGAAGCCGGTATCATTTCTACAATATCGCGAAACGTCATGATATCCGGGATTTCGGAGATCTGATCAATACTGCGGCACCGGTGCACGTGCGTCAGGGATCGGTTCTTCAGAACATGATCGCCCGATTTGTCACCATGCCCGGTGAGCAGGAGGAGATCGAGACGAACGGCGCCGTACTGATGAAGGCCGGTGTGAAGCTTCAGGGAGCCTACTGCGGAACCGGATACAACGAGAATACAAGATATTTTGCCGACTTTAACTCCAGAATGTATTTCATGGAAGAGGAACAAACGTCCAGATAATCGGAAACGGAAATAAATACAATCTGTGGCAATTAAGAATAAAGTCGATATATGTGACCGGAAGGAAGACGAGAATCAATGTTTCAGGCAGAAGATGCATATACATGTGAAGAATGATGGCGAGGTTAGTATGCGATTCGGTCTGCCCGGGGCAGCAGATGCGTATATATACGAAGAATGATCAGAACAGCAGGAAATGCCTGCAGAACGGAGGAAGATATGAGTGATGTTGACAATGCAATAACGCGGCTGGCAGGATATGGATTATACACAGGTCTGATTGAAGAGGATGATATCATTTACACGGTAAATCAGATTCTGATGAACCTCGAAAGGGACAGCTATGAGGGCAGCCGGGAAGAGGTGATCGCCTACGCGTCTACTCTGAATGAGGAGCGGATTGCAGCGGGAACCGAGCTCGAGGAGACGCTGAAGGAGCTGACCGACGACGCGGTGTCGAGGGGAATTACCGGAGGGGACAGCATCGTCTATCGTGATCTATTTGATACCCGTCTGATGGGATGCCTGACGCCGAGACCTTCTGAAGTGATCCGCAGATTCCGGAAGCTGTATGAGGATTCACCGGTCAAGGCGACAGACTGGTACTATGATTTTTCCAGAAATACGGATTACATTCGCAGATATCGTATCGCGAAGGATATGAAGTGGAAGGTTCCAACGGAGTACGGAGATCTGGATATTACGATCAACCTCTCCAAACCGGAAAAAGATCCGAAGGCGATTGCGGCGGCGAAAAACGCGAAGCAGTCAGGTTATCCGAAATGCCAGCTCTGCAGGGAGAACGAGGGATACGCCGGAAGACCGGATCATCCCGCCAGAGAAAATCACAGGGTCATTCCGGTAACCATACAGAATTCGGACTGGTGCTTCCAGTATTCCCCGTATGTGTATTATAATGAACACTGTATTGTGTTTAACTCCCGGCATATTCCGATGAAGATCGAGCATGCGACCTTCTGCAAGCTCTTCGATTTTGTGAAGATGTTCCCACACTACTTTGTCGGCTCGAATGCAGATCTCCCGATCGTAGGAGGATCCATTCTGAGTCATGATCATTTTCAGGGCGGCCATTATGAATTCGCGATGGCGAAGGCACCGGTAGAACGAAGCTTTTCCGTGGCCGGATTTGAGGATGTGCAGTCGGGAATTGTAAAATGGCCGATGTCCTGTATCCGGCTCTCCGGTCCGGACACCGAACGCATCATTGCGCTCGCGGACAGAATCCTGACCGCATGGAGAGGATATACGGATGAAAAAGTCTTTATCTATGCAGAGACAGACGGGACGCCTCACAACACGATCACGCCGATTGCGAGGAAACGGGGAGAGGATTACGAGCTGGATCTGGTCCTCCGGAACAACATCACCACAAAGGAGCACCCGCTCGGCGTCTTCCACCCGCATGCGGAGCTTCATCATATCAAGAAGGAAAATATCGGTCTGATCGAGGTTATGGGTCTCGCTGTGCTTCCCGCAAGATTGAAGAAGGAGATGGCAGATCTCAGGAAAGCAATACTTGAAGGAAGAAATATCCGCGCAGATGAGGAGCTGTCAAAGCATGCAGACTGGGCGGAACAGATCATGAAGCGTCACAGCACGGTCAATGAGACGAATATCGACGATATTCTGAAGGAAGAAATTGGAAAGGTGTTCATGCTTGTTCTGGAAGATGCCGGTGTATTCAAGCGCACAACGGAAGGACAGGAGGCATTTGACCGGTTTATTCAGGCGCTGTAAGAGGCCGGGAAACAGACGATTCCAAGACGATCCGAGAAGCTGTTTCCGCGTTCTCATCCAGGAGGGTTTTGGCTGGGGTGCGTCCCTTCGAGAATCCGGTACAGGATAAGAGGCATCTGTAAAGGTTAAGAGGTATCTGTCATGAGTGAAAAAATTGTATTTGAAAAGCCGGGTAATTTTCTGTATCCCGTGCCTGCTGTCATGATCAGTGTGGCCGGCGAAGTGCTGGGAGAGACAGACCGGCATTATCGGGATAAATCAGATATAGCCTCTTACGATGCGGCTGGAATTCCGAATATTATAACCGTCGCCTGGGCCGGAACCGTGTGTTCCGACCCTCCGATGCTGTCGATATCCGTGCGGCGCAGCCGGTATTCCTGGCATCTTCTCAAGGAACACGGGGAGTTTGTCGTAAACCTGACCACAGACCGGCTGGTAAGGGCTGCTGATTTCTGCGGCGTCAGATCCGGGAGAGATTTGAATAAGTTCGAAGCCTGCAACCTTACTGCGGGCAGAGGAATCCGGGTACAGGCGCCGGTCATTGAGGAATCTCCGGTCAATATCGAGTGCCGGGTAAAACAGGTTCTAGAGCTTGGAACCCATGATATGTTCCTCGCTGAAGTTGTCTGTATCCAGGCAGACAGCCGGTATATGGATGAAAAAGGCAGTTTCCATCTGGAGAAAACCGGACTCACCGCATACTCCCACGGAAAATACTACGAGCTCGGGAGAGAGCTGGGAAGTTTCGGGTACTCGGTCAGAAAGAAGACAGTCAGAAAGAGGACAAAGAAAATGCGGAAGGCAGATCAGCGGAAGTCAGATCAGCGGAATGTCAGTCAGTAAAGTACAAAGTAAAAAGATAAAAATGGTAAAGATTCAGCACTCTAATCCCGGGTGCCTGCGGTTTTCGAGATGTAATGAATAGTTACAAAAAAATTTTAAAATACAGTTACAAAAAAATTTTAAAATACAGTTGACAATCGAAAGAAGGTCTGATAAGATAAACATCGTTGTGAGCGACAGAAAACGCACACGACATTAAATATCAGCAGATGCAGGAATGGCGGAATTGGCAGACGCGCAGGCTTCAGGTGCCTGTGGTAGCAATACTGTGCGGGTTCAAGTCCCGCTTCCTGCACTTTCTTTTTGCCCGAAAACAGGAAATGAAAGATGAGGCCGGTCATAAATTGATGCCAGTTACTTTGATCACAGAAGAATGAACAGAAGAGCCACAGGAGCACATATTCGTGTTCCCGTGGCTTTTCTTTTGCGGAAATCCCTGCGGTTCGTTTTTTGAGATTGGAGGAATGTCATGTGTCCGGCACCATGTGTCCGGGACCATGCGTCCGGTACGACCGGTCAAGATGAATGTCAGACGTCCATGAATTTCTCAATTTCGCAATTTTAAGAGGAAAGATATGGAAACCTGTGCTATAATCGGGCAGAAGAACTATGCAGCGAGACAACAGGCGTTATGCCGGTGATCTCTCGTATCGCTGCGCTCGCCGCAAAAGGCCGCAGTGCGGCTATCGGCGGCAGGCTGTCCGCGTAAGGAAAAGGCTTATGCCCCGCAGGCGGAGCGTTACATACTGTAGAGGCTACGGATTGAACAAGGAGCACGCAAATGAAAGCTTATTTGATTCTAGAAGATGGGCATGTATTTACAGGGAAAAGTATAGGATCCAGAAAGACTGTCATAAGCGAGATCGTCTTCAATACATCTATGACCGGTTATGAAGAGGTTCTGACTGACCCGTCTTACTCGGGACAGGCTGTCTGCATGACATATCCGCTGATCGGAAATTACGGGATCTGCTACCGGGATCAGGAGTCTCTGAGACCCTATATGGACGGATTTATCGTTCATGAATTATCAAGGGTTCCCAGCAATTTCCGGGAGGAAGACACCATTCAGGCATTTCTGAAGCGCTACAATGTCCCCGGGATCGAAGGCATTGATACCCGTGCTCTGACGAAGATCCTTCGTGAGTCCGGTACGATGAATGGAATGATCACCACAGATCCCGATGTTGTTCCGGAGGAGGTTCTTCCGCAGATCCGGGCATACAGAACCGGAAATGAGGTGGAAGAGGTTACCTGTACAGAAAAGGAGTTCTGGCCGGCGACGGATACGGTTGTCGGTGGAATTACCAGTCCTGCCTATAAGGACGCGGATCCAGAAGCTCCGGTAAGCGGAAAACGCACCGGACGCACCTATAAGGTGGCGCTGATGGATTTCGGTGTGAAGTACAATATCATCCGTTCTCTGAATCAGAGAGGCTGTGATGTCACGGTGTATCCTGCCTGGACTAAGGCGGAAGAGGTTCTAGCCGGTCATCCGGACGGAATTATGCTGACAAACGGTCCCGGAGATCCCAAGGACTGTCCGGATGAGATCCGTGAGGTCCGGAAGCTTTACGAGTCGGATGTGCCGATCTACGCGATCTGCATGGGTCATCAGCTGATGGCGCTTGCTGCCGGCTTCAACACAAAGAAGATGAAATACGGACACAGGGGAGGAAATCACCCCGTGAAGGATCTGGAAACCGGGCGGGTCTATATTACCTCGCAGAACCACGGCTATGTCGTCGATACGGACACGGTGGATCCAGAGATCGCGGAGCCGGCTTATGTGAATGTAAATGACAGGACGAATGAGGGCCTTCGCTACAAGGGCAAGAACATTTTCACGACGCAGTTCCATCCTGAGGCGTGTCCCGGCCCGCAGGATTCCGCGTATCTGTTTGACAAGTTTATCAGAATGATGGGAGGTGACCAGTAATGTCCAGGGATATGAGTATTAAGAAGGTACTGGTAATTGGTTCCGGTCCTATCGTTATCGGACAGGCTGCGGAGTTCGACTATGCGGGTACACAGTGCTGCCGTTCTCTGAAGGAGGAGGGTGTCGAGGTTGTGCTTCTGAACTCCAACCCGGCTACCATCATGACGGACGGAGATATCGCGGACAAGGTGTACATTGAGCCGCTGACCGTTGAGGTAGTGGAACAGCTGATCCTGAAGGAAAAACCGGACAGTGTTCTTCCGACCATGGGAGGCCAGGCAGGACTGAACCTTGCCATGGAGCTGGAAGATCGTGGCTTTCTGAAGGAAAACCATGTCCGTCTGATCGGTACCACCTCTCTGACGATCAAGAAGGCGGAAGACCGTCAGATGTTTAAGGACACGATGGAAAAAATCGGCGAGCCGGTAGCGGCCTCAGAGGTCGTTCACAGCCTGGAGCATGGCATCCGGTTTGCGGAGAAAATCGGTTATCCTGTAGTGCTGCGTCCCGCGTATACGCTCGGAGGATCGGGCGGCGGAATTGCTCACGATGAGAATGAGCTGCGTGAGATTCTGGCTAACGGACTCCGGCTGTCCCGCGTGCACGAGGTGCTTGTTGAGCGCTACATCGGCGGATGGAAGGAGATCGAATATGAGGTGATGCGCGATTCCGCGGGAAACGTCATCACGGTCTGCAACATGGAGAACATTGATCCCGTCGGTGTTCACACCGGCGATTCCATTGTCGTTGCTCCTTCACAGACGCTCGGCGACAAGGAGTATCAGATGCTCCGTACCTCTGCGCTGAACATCATAACCGAGCTGGGAATCACCGGAGGCTGCAACGTGCAGTACGCCCTGAACCCGGACAGCTTCGAGTATTGTGTCATCGAGGTAAATCCACGTGTGAGCCGTTCCTCCGCGCTTGCTTCAAAGGCAACCGGCTATCCGATCGCGAAGGTCGCGGCGAAGATCGCCCTCGGCTATACCCTGGATGAAATTCCGAACGCCATCACGAAGAAAACTTTCGCAAGCTTCGAGCCGATGCTTGACTACTGCGTTGTCAAGATCCCGCGGCTTCCGTTTGACAAGTTCATCACGGCAAAGCGTACGCTGACGACACAGATGAAGGCAACCGGCGAGGTCATGAGTATCTGCACGAATTTCGAGGGAGCACTGATGAAGGCAATCCGTTCCCTGGAACAGCATGTGGATTCTCTCATGAGTTACGATTTCACCGGCCTTTCGGAGGATCAGCTGATCCACGATCTGTCGATCATCGATGATATGCGGATCTGGAGAATCGCGGAGGCAGTAAGGCGGGGCGTACCGTATGACCGCATTCACTCCATTACAAAGATTGATATCTGGTTTATTGACAAGATTGCCAGACTCGTAGAGATGGAGAACACTTTGAAGAGCGGCAGGCTGGACGTGGAGACCCTGCGTGAGGCAAAGCGGATGGAGTTCCCGGATTACCTGATCGCGAAGCTGAACGGATCTGTTTCCGAAGCAGAAGTTAAGGAGATGCGCAAAAAGGCGGGAATTACCGCCGCATACAAAATGGTTGATACCTGCGCCGCGGAATTTTCCGCGGAGACTCCTTACTTCTACTCCGTTTACGGCGGTGAGAATGAGGCGGTTTCCAGCGGAGACAGAAAGAAGGTTCTCGTACTCGGTTCCGGACCGATCCGAATCGGCCAGGGAATTGAGTTTGATTTCTGTTCTGTCCACGCCACCTGGGCGTTTGAAAAGGAAGGCTATGAAACCATCATCATCAACAACAACCCGGAGACCGTTTCCACTGACTTCGATATCGCGGACAAGCTCTATTTTGAGCCGCTTACACCTGAAGATGTGGAAAACGTTGTAAACGTCGAGCATCCGGACGGAGCGGTTGTGCAGTTCGGCGGTCAAACGGCCATCAAGCTCACAGAGGCGCTGATGAAGATGGGAGTCCCGATTCTCGGCACCTCCGCCTCTGATGTAGATGCTGCGGAAGACAGGGAGCGGTTCGATCAGATCCTTCGGCAGACCGGCATTCCGAGAGCTTCGGGCGGCACGGTATTTACTGCGGAAGAGGGAGTCAAGGTCGCCAACGAGCTCGGCTATCCTGTTCTTGTGCGTCCTTCCTATGTACTGGGAGGACAGGGCATGCAGATTGCGATCAGCGACGATGATATCCGTGAGTACATCGGTGTTATCAACCGCTATACGCAGGAGCATCCGATTCTGGTCGATAAATATCTGGCGGGAACAGAAATCGAGGTCGACGCGGTCTGCGACGGCGAGGATATCCTGATCCCGGGCATCATGCAGCATATCGAGCGGGCAGGCATTCACTCCGGAGACAGTATCTCTGTGTATCCGGCAAAAGATCTTTCGGCAGAGATCAAGAAGAAGATTGAAACCGACACCCGGAAGCTCGCGAATGCCCTTCACGTTCTCGGAATGATCAACATCCAGTTTATTGTTTACAAGAACGAGGTATATGTGATTGAGGTAAATCCGAGATCCTCCCGCACGGTTCCTTATATCAGCAAGGTCACAGGTATTCCGATCGTACCGCTCGCGGCGCAGGTGATTCTCGGCCACAAGATCCGGGAGCTCGGATATGAGCCTGGTCTTCAGCCGGAGGCGGATTATATGGCAATCAAGATGCCCGTCTTCTCCTTCGAAAAAATCCGGGACGCGGACATCAGCCTCGGACCGGAGATGAAATCCACAGGAGAATGTCTGGGCATCGCGAAGTCCTTCAACGAAGCTCTTTACAAGGCATTCATCGGTGCAGGCGTCCGTCTGCCGAAATACAAGAACATGATCGTCACCGTCCGCGACAGCGAGAAGGAAGAGATCACTCCGATCATCAAGAGATTTGAAAATCTCGGATATAAGATTTTCTCAACCCGGGGAACTGCGAAATACCTGACAGAACATGGAGTTCATGCAGTTCCGGTTAATAAAATCGAACAGCCGAGTCCGAACCTCATGGATCTGATTCTCGGACATAAGATTGATCTGGTCATCGATATACCGGAACAGGGCGCGGAGCACTCCAGAGACGGATTTGTCATCCGCAGAAATGCCATCGAAACCGGCGTAAATGTCATCACCGCAGTAGATACGGCAAGAGCGCTGGCGACATCTCTGGAGAATACGGATATCAAGACGCTCGATCTGATCGATATCGCAAAGATTCTGAAACGAGGAAACAGAAACAAATAAGAGTCAGAGGACAATCCGGTTTTTACTGAAGATGTAAAGACCGGATTCCTTTGTCTTATGGCAGTGTCCGCGTTTTCGACGAATTTATACAATAAGAGTAAGGAAAAGGAAAAAATGTTTATTACACTGTTAAAAACGATTATACTGGGTATCGTGGAGGGAATTACTGAGTGGCTCCCGATCAGCAGTACCGGTCACCTGATTATCTTCCAGAAGATTCTGAATCTCGGAATGAGCAAGTCCTTTGTCAGTATGTTCGATGTCGTCATTCAGCTTGGCGCGATCATGGCTGTCGTTGTAATCTATTTTAAAAAACTTTGGCCCTTCCACACATCGAAGAATGCTCCGTCGAAGACGCAGTTTTCCAGTCCGCAGACAGAAGGCGCTGCGGGAAGCTTTCAGAAATTTGCGGATCGGTACATCTACATGGACAGGATCGTGCTCTGGCTGAAGATCATTGTCTCGGTAATACCCGCGATCATCATCGGGTTTCCTCTGAATGACTGGATGGATGAGCATCTGTACAACCCGCAGGTGGTATCCGCGATGTTGATTATCTACGGTGTTCTGTTCATCCTCATCGAAAACCGCAACAAAAATAAGGAACCGAGAGTATCGAAAATCAGCCGGATTTCTTTCAAAGATGCCCTGTTTATCGGAATCTTTCAGTGCCTGGCTATGGTACCCGGAACATCGCGCTCCGGCGCCACAATCATTGGGGGCATTCTGATCGGACTGTCCAGAACGACTGCGGCGGAATACACCTTCTATCTGGCCATTCCGACGATGCTTGGCGCTTCCGTGCTGAAGCTCGCGAAGTTTGGACTCGCCTTTACGGCGATGGAAGCTGCGGTGCTCCTGCTCGGCTGTGTCGTTTCCTTTGTGGTATCGATTTTTGTCATCAAATTCCTGATGAATTACATCCGCAGACATGACTTTAAGGTGTTCGGCTGGTATCGGATTGTACTGGGCGCCATAGTGATTCTTCTCGGAATTGCAGGTGTCATCTGATGTTTGAAGGAATTTAAAAGGAGACACGGATAGCCATGCGCGTCTCTGGAAAAAATAACAGATACTCATAAGGCGTCCGGAAAAAGACAAAGCTATACATACGGATCGGGAAAATGTACCACAGACAGTAATACGGATTTAGGGGAAAAAAGAAGATCCTTATTCATCCGGATCCGGGGAAAAAGAGACAAAGTATAGAATGCAGAAAGATTTTGCGTACAGGAGAAAGCAATGTTCCGAAAATATCTCGTTACTTTTATCATCTCAATGGTTCCGATCGTTGAACTCAGAGGAGCAATCCCCGTCGCCGCAAAGATGGGCGTTCCGCTCCTTCATGCGTATATCATCGCGGTTATTGGAAATATGGTTCCGGTTCCTTTCATTTATTTCTTTGCAAGGAAGATTCTGGAATGGGGCGCGGACAAAAAATACATCGGTAAATTTTTTACCTTTTGTCTGGAAAAAGGGAAAAAGGGCGGTGAAAAGCTGAAGGAAAAAGCAGGAAAGGGTCTGTTCGCCGCGCTTTTTATCTTCGTTGGCATTCCGCTACCGGGAACCGGCGCGTGGACCGGCACACTGGCTGCGAGCCTTCTGGACATGGGATTCAAGGAGAGCGTTGTGGCCGTAATGCTCGGTGTTCTGCTTGCCGGAATCATCATGGGGCTGGCGTCGGCAGGTGTTCTCGGAGCGGCAGGGCTTATCGCGGGATGATATGAGACGGGCGTAACTCTTGCGGAGTGGCCGTACGTACGCGGAGCGGCAGGATTTATTGCGGGATGATATGAGTCAGGCAGGACAAGGTTATCTCTGACGTGCCAGATGTGAAGAAATGGGAACGATATGTAATTGTCTGTCGTTCTTCCGGATTGGCATCATTCCTGCAGCGGATAAACGGAAACAGTGAAACAACCAGGGTGAAATTGCGTCACAAATTGGATATGCTTCGGATTGCCTGTGCTGTGCACTTTCGCAATCCCGGATTTTTGAGGGAATACAGATGAAATGTCCATATTGTAATCAGGATAACACAAGAGTCATTGATTCCAGACCAGTGGAGGAGGATAATTCCATCCGGCGCAGAAGGGTCTGCGATCATTGCGGCAAGCGGTTTACCACCTATGAAAAAATTGAAAACATTCCGGTCATGGTGATCAAGAAGGACATGACGCGGGAACGTTACGACCGGAACAAGCTGTACAACGGCATCATGCTCGCCTGCAGAAAACGGATGGTCTCTGTCAAGCAGATGAATGACATTGTAGATCAGGTAGAAAATGAGATTTACAGCCGTGAGGACAAGGAAATCTCAAGCCACGAGATCGGAACCATGGTCATGGAAAGACTGAAGAATCTGGATCCTGTGGCATATGTAAGGTTTGCGTCCGTATATCGTGAATTCAAGGATGTGAACACCTTTATGGAAGAACTCAAGAAACTGCTGAAGTAACGCGGGAACAGTTCTGGACCTGTTTCTCTGCGATCGAAAACGAAAGGCCCGAAGACATGGCATTTGTACAAAATACATATCAGCAGCTCTCGTTTGTCGATTCCCTGAATCATCTGAGTGAACGGGAGAAGAAGCTGCTGGATCGTTCCTGGGCAAAACCGTTCGGGGATGATATTTTTCCAAAAATCGATGAACGAAAATTCGCGGATTTCTACAGTGACAGGAGCCCGAGACCAAATACCCCGGTCAATATCGTGCTGGGAGGCATGCTGCTGGAGGAACTGCTGGATATGACCGATGATGAGATGATTGAGACGCTGAATTTTGATATAAGATTTCAGTACGCCCTGCACACGACGGTTTATGACAGCCAGCCGTTCAGCACCAATACATTCCGGCGGTTCCGGGCCAGAAATGAGGCGAATATGGAAAAAACCGGGGAGGATCTTCTCGGCACATATATGAAGGAGCTGATCTCACTTGTGGTGAACAGTCCGGATCCGAGGCTCAATCCGCTTCTGAGGCGGATTCGGGAAAAGCAGAGGGCAGCAGGCAGAGCACCACAACGTGTATAAGGTGCACCACAACGTGTATAAGGTGCGCGTTGCAAGAATTGAGCGTAAATGTTACAATATATTCTGATTGAAATTGAAAATGACGGGAATTAGCGCCACAATATATAGAATGGCACAAGATGTATAAAGACAGCTGACCAGTTGCTTCGCAACTCTCACAGCTGCTGCATGTGACCGGCTTTGCCGGTCTGTCGCGGCGTCTGTCCACCGCTTCACACTTAGTATGAGCGGATGTGGCTGACTGCCCGTACATATTCATCTGGGGAGGTACAGTTATGAGACAGTTCAATAAATCATCAAAGCTGGATAATGTGTTATATGATGTCCGCGGCCCGGTTGTTGCAGAGGCGGCCCGCATGGAGGAGGACGGAAAGAAGATCCTGAAGCTGAATATCGGCAACCCGGCGACCTTCGGCTTTACAGCTCCGGATGAGGTGATCCACGATATGATGAGCAACCTCGCAGACTGTGAGGGATATTCTGACTCAAGAGGCCTTTTTTCCGCGAGAAAAGCGATCATGCAGTACTGTCAGCTGAAGAAAATTCCGAACGTTGAAATCAAGAACATTTACACCGGCAACGGTGTCAGCGAACTGATCAATCTGGCTCTTCAGGCACTTCTGGAGGATGGAGATGAGATTCTGATTCCGGCTCCGGATTATCCGCTGTGGACAGCCTGCGCGACGCTTGCGGGAGGCAAGGTTGTCCATTACATCTGTGACGAGCAGTCAGAATGGTATCCGGACATTGAGGATATCGAGAAAAAAGTTACCGACAAGACCAAGGCGATTGTCATCATTAACCCGAATAACCCGACGGGAGCCGTTTATCCGAAGGAGGTCCTGGAGGAGATCGTCAGAGTCGCGCGTGAGCATCAGCTCATTATTTTCTGTGATGAAATCTATGACCGACTCGTCATGGACGGCATCGGCCACACTTCCATCGCTTCACTGGCGCCGGATCTTTTTTGTGTGACCTTCTCCGGCCTTTCAAAATCCCATATGATCGCGGGTTTCCGCGTCGGCTGGATGGTTTTCTCGGGGAATCTTGAGATGGGAAAAGATTATCTGGAAGGCATTAATATGCTGTCCAATATGCGGCTCTGTTCTAATGTCCCGGCGCAGTCGATCGTCCAGACCGCTCTTGGAGGATATCAGAGCGTCGAGGAATATCTGGTTCCCGGAGGACGAATTTACGAACAGAGAGAGTGTGTGTACAATCTGCTGAAGGATATTCCCGGTATCAGCGTTGTAAAGCCAAAGGCTGCGTTCTACATCTTTCCGAAGATTGACACGGAGAAATTCAACATCACCGATGACATGAAGTTTGCCTATGATTTCCTTTATCAGAAGCAGGTGCTGATCGTTCAGGGAACCGGATTCAACTGGATCGCGCCGGATCACTTCCGGATTGTATATCTGCCGCACAGAAGGACGCTGCGGTCTGCGTGTGCGAAGCTTGAGGAATTCCTTCAGTATTATCATCAGTAACAAATCCGGACAGCAGTGTAGTTCTGCGGGGACCGGAATGGCAGAGAGCGGGTAAACGGTTTGCGGGAAAGTTTTCCATGAATCAATGACAACAGAGAACAGGAGTAAAAAGGATGAGTTTTCAGACGAAGGTCACGCCGGAGATTGTGGAACTTGCAGAGGAATGCAAGGAGAATACAGGAATCGCAAAAGGACTCTACGCAGAGTATGATGTTAAGAAAGGACTGCGTGATGTAAACGGTCAGGGTGTCCGCGCAGGCCTGACCAATATTTCAAATATTGTATCCTTTAAAAATATTGACGGGAACCGGGTTCCCTGTCCCGGAGAATTATATTACCGGGGAATCAACATCCATGATCTTACGGAGGGCTTCCTCCGTGAAAACCGCTTCGGGTTCGAGGAGGCGGCGTATCTACTGCTTTTCGGAAGACTTCCGAAAAAAGAGGAGCTGGATGATTTCTGCGTTCTCCTTGCCAATCAGCGCTCACTTCCGAAGAATTTTGTCCGGGATGTCATCATGAAGGCGCCTGCAAAGGACATGATGAACACACTCTCGAGAAGTGTCCTGACGCTTTATTATTACGACAAGAACGCAGACGATATTTCACTCCCGAACGTTCTGCGTCAGTGCCTGAATCTGATTGCTGTCTTCCCAATGCTTTCGGTATATGGCTATCATGCATATAATCACTATATCAAGGGGAAAAGCTTCTATATTCACAATCCGTCGCCGAAGCTGTCGACGGCGGAGAATATCCTTCTGATGCTTCGTCCGGACACAAAATATTCTGAGCTGGAGGCAAAGGTTCTGGATCTTGCCCTGGTTCTTCATATGGAGCATGGCGGCGGAAATAATTCTACCTTTACGACTCATGTAGTAACTTCTTCTGGTACAGACACGTATTCGACCATCGCGGCGGCTCTGGGGTCATTGAAGGGACCAAAGCACGGAGGCGCCAATATCAAGGTCGTGAAGATGTTTGCGGATCTGAAGAAGAATGTCAGAGATGTGACCGATGAGGATCAGATCAGGGAATACCTGAAGAAACTCCTTCATAAGGAAGCGTTTGACAAAAAGGGTCTGATTTACGGAATGGGACATGCGGTGTATTCGGTCTCCGATCCCCGTGCGCAGATTCTGAAATCTTTCGTAGAGAAGCTTGCGGATCAGAAGGGCAGACACAAGGATTATTTGATGTATTCCATGGTCGAGAAACTTGCTCCGGAGGTCATCGCGGAGGAACGCCATATATACAAGGGCGTCAGCGCAAATGTCGATTTCTACAGTGGTTTCGTCTACAGCATGCTGGACCTGCCGCTTGAGCTGTATACACCGATTTTCGCCTGCGCGAGAATTGTCGGATGGAGTGCGCACCGCCTGGAGGAGCTGATCAATGTAGATAAGATCATCCGTCCGGCTTATATGAACATCTGTCCGAACGGCGAATACATTCCTCTCGATGAGAGAAAATAAGAAAATGCAGGGAAAGAGAGAAGGGTACGCACGCAGAATGAAAAACCATGGATTTTTGAAGAAATTTTATCCGGATGAATGGCTGGATTCCGCGTATCATATCAATTTTGCCTCCTGGTATGAAAAAGGATACCGGGGAGTGACCTTCGATATTGACAATACCCTTGTCCCGCACGGCGCGCCTGCTGACAGAAGGGCAATCGATCTGTTTCGCAGGCTTCATGAGATGGGATTCCGGACCTGCCTGATCTCAAACAACCGCAGATCAAGAGTTGCTCCCTTTGCGGCTGACGTGGAGTCGGATTATCTCTGCATGGCGAACAAGCCTTCCGTGAAGGGATACTGCAGGGCCTGCGAAATCATTCAGGTTCCGACCGACAAGACGATCTTCATCGGAGACCAGCTTTTTACAGATGTCTGGGGAGCCAGACGAGCGGGGATGTACTGCATTCTTGTCAATCCGATCGATCCGAAGGAGGAGATCCAGATCGTGCTGAAGCGGTTTTTGGAAAAGCCTGTTCTGAAGGCGTATGCGCGTGACAGGGGAACAGACGGCATCCAAAAAAAATGTTGAAAATCAGGTAAAAATTATATATAATAAATCACGGTCTATTGCAAAAAATGACACGCAGGTAAATAAGGAGGTAACATCACATGGCAGATGTAGCAGCTGGTGAGTTTAGAAATGGTATGACCCTTGAAATCGAAGGAAAAGTTTGCCAGGTAATTGAGTTTCAGCATGTAAAACCGGGCAAGGGAGCAGCCTTCGTCAGAACAAAACTGAAAGACGTGATCAATGGCGGCGTTGTAGAGAAGACATTCCGTCCGACCGAGAAATTCCCGGCAGCGAGAATTGACCGGCATGACATGCAGTATCTTTACAATGATGGAGATCTGTATTACTTCATGGATCCCGAGACCTTTGATCAGATTGCAGTAAACAGCGAGACGGTAGGTGATTCTCTGAAGTTTGTAAAAGAGAATGAGGTCGTAAAGCTGAATTCCTACAATGGAAATGTATTTGCAGTAGAGGCACCGCTCTTTGTCGAGCTTGAGATCACTGAGACAGAGCCCGGATTTGCCGGAAACACTGCTCAGGGCGCTACAAAGCCGGCCACTGTTGAGACCGGAGCACAGATCAATGTACCGCTGTTTGTAAACCAGGGCGACAAAGTCCAGATCGATACCAGAACCGGCGAATACCTCAAACGTGTCTGAATCAGATAAATAGATTCCGCAGCTGCCCCCCGACGACAGCCGGAGTCGTGTCCGCGCATGGCAGATATGCTGCCTGCGCGGAGCTTATCTTTTCTTCTGATATTATTACTTTTCTTCTGATGTTATTACTTCGCTTCTGATATTATTAATTCTTATTCTCTTATCCAATTCTCAATTTTTAAATTATTTGTATTCTTTTTTCGTTCTTTTTCTTTCTTCATTCTTTTTCAGTTCCGTATCCGGGTTGCTGCCTTTTTTCTACCTTTCCATTTCTGATTCGCTTTGTATTGGAATCCCTTTTCACAAATCCCCAAAAGATAGAACATTCCACATATAAATTTTATTTAAGGAGGAATTTTTATGAGCTACGATGAGTTTGAACAGCTTCTGGTACACGAGATGAAGGAGGACTCTGCTGACAGTACGGATGTAAGAGTCTGTGTAGTCCGCAAAAACAATGGAGTCAGGCGGAGAGCGCTTGTTCTGCGGGACAGTACGGACCGGCCTCAGCCGATGCAGTACCTGGAAGATTATTACGACATGTGGGAAACCGGAGTTTCCATTCGGCATATCGTGAATCTCATCCTTCAGGAACGTGAGAAAATGAGTGGTGTATACCGGAAGCTGCCCTCGGGATTTTTTCAGAATTATGACGAGGTGCAGAAGAATCTCCGGTGTCATTTGATCAGTGAGAAGAAGAACCGGGAGCATCTCTGCGAGGTGCCCCATCTGTGCTGGATGGATTTGGCGATAACCTGTGTATATGATCTGAGCGTGCCGGATTACCCGGATTGCATGATTCAGATCCGGAATGAACATCTGCAGATCTGGGGAATCAGCGCGGACCAGCTCATGAAGGATGCCATGGCTGCGACGGCAGAACATAGTGAGATCCTTTTTCAGCCGCTGGTAAAAATTCTGGAAGAGGATCTGAGGTGCAGCGAGGGGGAGGTTCCTGAGACTCCCCTGTATCTCCTGACGAATCAGTCCCGGATGTATGGAGCGGTGTGTATTGCGCTTCCGGATGTGACGAATCATATTGCTCAAAGACTGGACAGCGACTACTTTATCATCCCGAGCAGCATTCATGAATGCCTGATTCTGCCGGATGACGGGATTTACCGGACATCAGAGCTGAACCGGATGGTCTGCGACATCAATCAGACGAATGTCGAAGAACAGGATGTATTGTCGGATCATGTGTATCTGTACAAGAAGCCCGAAGCGAGAATGTATCGGGCGTGACGGAAATGTGCTTTCCATAAGAGTAAAAAATACCTGTTGTCTTCGAAATCGCATACAGTCTCTTACACACGCTTCGCGCGTGACGATCCTGTCTGCGTTTTCGAGATACAGTATGCCACAAACTGTATAAGTCCCCGCGTCACTTCGCTGCTTCGCAGCTTCCGTGCCGCTAACAGGTATGAGCATTCCCGCGTTGCTTCGCACCGCTCCATGCTCATACCTGTTGTCGTCGCTAATGTTCTTGCCCACTGGTGAGCAAGCTCCCCGTGAGCCAAGAACATTGCGACTGGACTTATACAGTAAGTCGTGACACATACTGTATAAGCTACGGATTGCTCCGTGCTCCGCACTCCCGCAATCCTACAGGTATTCGCACTTCCGTGCCGCTCGCGCGTCACTTCGTGCTCATACCTGTTGCCTTCGAAATCGCATACAGTCTCTTACACACGCTTCGCGCGTGACGATCCTGTCTGCGTTTTCGAAGAGCTTATACAGTAATTTGACATTTGCAGTGCTATGTGCTAAAATCTTTTTGTTGCGGAAATTTGAAATGCGTTTGTAGCTCAGGGGATAGAGCAACGGTTTCCGGTACCGTGTGGCGGGGGTTCGAATCCCTCCAGACGCGCGAAGGAACTGCCGGATAGATGTCTTGACATTTACCCGGCTTTTCTTATACCTGTAACGGAGATAACTGATATGCAGTCTGCTGCGCGGTTTTAAGAGCTTATGGAACCAGCAGGGTTATGAACGGCACCAATAGTTCTGTAAATGTTTTACAGGCATACAGGCTTCGGATCGCTCTGTACTGCGCACTCCCGCAATTCACAGAAGGAGTACTGTTTTATGTCAGAAAATAATAGAAACAGAAAACCAAAACGTAAATATAATCCTGTTCTGGAATGGATTTCGGACCGTCTGAGATATATCGAACTAATTGCGGCGATCGTCGTCGTCATTATCGTGCTTGTTTTCCTCGTACGTGGGATTCTTAAGAGAAACGAGCAGCCGCAGAATGCCACGGGACAGGCAGTTCAGTCCGTCTCATCAACCGCGTCCGACGCGGATTCATCTTCTGAGAACAACAGCGTAACACCGGCCGTCAGCTCGGGATCAGCTTCTGTAAGTTCTTCTTCTTCCGGTACGGACACACTTAAGAAGGATTCCGGAGACGTAAACGCCGCAGTTCAGACATACTTTGGGGATCTGATTTCCAGCGGAAACAGCGGAACGATCGAGTCGTATTCGAATATTACGACATATTCGTACCCGGGTCCTTCTGAAGGCACTTACATTGCTTTTGTGGAATACAGTTACAAGTACAAGGACTATGCGGACACTATTCCCGGCCTTTCCGAATTTTATGTGGCACCTGATGACAGCGGCAAGCTTGTGATCTCGGATGATTCCTCAGAGGAGATTCAGAAGGCGATGAGTGACGCCGCATCCACAGAATCCGCAAAGGCGCTGATCGCCGATGTTCAGAGCAAGTATGACGCAGTTGTCAACGCGAATGAAGACCTCAAGAACTATATCTCAACGCTCGGCTCCAGTGCGGCAGACAGCAGTTCAGATGCAGGTTCAGCTTCAGCGGAGGATAGCTCCGGGGATAATGGCACGGATTCCACAGGAAACAGCGGAACGGAAGAGGAAAATAGTGGCACAGCAGATACAGCCACTGACACAACGACAGATACTCAATAACGACAATGCCCCGCGGTCGGGGCGCCAGAATATATATAAAGTCAGGTGCTCCGCGCTGTGGCTGCGGAGCACCCGTATATATATTCATACAGCCGGTTCCGGATTTTTTTGCGAGTCATCTCCGGGCCGGCTGTATTTGGAGTAATTTATGAGAATCAACAAATATCTTAGTGAGTGCGGAATATGTTCGCGCCGTGAAGCAGACCGGCTTGTGGAAGCCGGTCATGTTTCTATCAATGGGAAAAAAGCTGCACCGGGGTCACAGGTAGAAGAGGGAGATCGTGTCATGTTCGACGGGAAAAGAGCTGTTCTGCCGATGGACAAGATCTATTTGAAGTTCTATAAACCGACGGGAATTGTGTGTACCTTCGAATCCAGAGAAAAGAACAACCTGGGAAATTATCTGAAGTATCCGCGGCGTGTTACCTATGCCGGAAGGCTGGACAAGAATTCCGAGGGCCTCCTGATTCTGACGGATGACGGAGACCTGATCCAGGAAATGATGACAGCGCGGAATTTCCATGAAAAGGAATACGAAGTAACGGTCAGCAGGGATGTTACGGAAGATTTTCTGGACAGAATGCGCGGGGGCATCTATCTTTCTGAGCTGGGGGTTACGACAAGACCGTGTCGGGTGAAACAGACGGGAAGGCGCAGTTTCCGGATCATTCTGACCCAGGGGCTGAACCGGCAGATCCGCCGCATGTGCAAGTACTGCGGATACGGCGTTCAAAGCCTAAAGCGTATCCGGGTCGTCAATGTGCGGATCGGAGAGATGAAGCCGGGTGATCTGGATGAGATGACGCCGGATGAGATCCGCGAGCTGAAAGCAACACTGAATGGGGCTATTCCGGAGAAACGGGCAGGAACGGCAGACATGGTCAGGTAAAATGATCGCGCAGAACCGGGAAGGGGCGTCATGCATGGACAGGCGGAAGGATTCCCGAGAAACAGGCAGGAACGGCAGGTATGGACAGGGATTATCCCGGAGGAACAGGTGAGAAATGAGTTTTGATGAGTATAATGAACTGAAGACGACGATCATGCATCACATGGATCTGTATTACAACCGCAACGAGCCTGAGATAACGGATTATGAATATGATCAGCTAATGCAGAAATTAAAGGCAGCCGAAGAAGAACATCCGGAATGGATTACGCCGGATTCGCCGTCTCAGATTATCGGCGGAGTCGCAAAAAGGGAAGCGGGCGTAAAGATTGTCCACAATGTACCGATGCTTTCGATCGAGGATGTTTTTCACTATGAGGATGTCACGGAGTGGGTGAAGAAGGTGCTGACTGTGCATCCGGACGCCCAGTTTTCCGTTGAACAGAAAATCGACGGCCTGTCGATGACGCTCCGATACCGGGGTAACGGAGCAGGAACTATGCGTCTGGAGACCGCGGAGACCCGCGGCGACGGATTCACCGGCGAGGATGTAACGGCAAATGCCATAGTGATTCCGAGTGTACAGAAAACCATCCGTGCGCCCTATGACTATCTTGAGCTTCGCGGAGAGGTCTATATGACCCATGAGGATTTCGAACGCTTTAATGAAGAACAGGAAAAAAACGGCAGGAAAATCGCGGCGAATCCACGGAATCTGGCGGCGGGAACCCTTCGGCAGCTCGATCCTTCCATTACGAAGAAGCGTGGTCTTCGCATGTTTATTTTTAATGTGCAGGATGGCCCGGCAGAACTGATGGAGCGTCACGACAGAGCGCTGGACTGGCTCTCGGAGAGAAAGATCGAAACCGTCAGTCACACGCTGTGCAGCAGCCCGGAAGAAGTGCTTCAGGCGATCACACGCATCGGTGAGATGCGGGACGAGCTTCCCTATGACATTGACGGCGCGGTTGTAAAAATTGATCAGATCGCATACCGGTCGGATTTCCCGGCGGGAAGCAAATATTCCGCAGGGCATATTGCCTATAAATATCCGCCGGAAGAGCGGCCCGTCGTGATGGAATCCATCGAAGAAACTGTGGGAAGAACCGGAAAGATCGGCTTCATCGGCCATGTATATGACAAGGAAACGGGAAAGCCGGCAAGGCTGTGCGGAACCAGCGTATCACGGGTTACGCTGCACAATCAGGATTATATCCGTGATATGAAAATCGGAATCGGAGGCGTATACAAGATCCGGAAGAGCGGAGATATTATTCCGAAACTGACGGGATGCATCACAGAACCGGAACAGGTCTATCAGGCCTCCCGCTTCTGTCCGATCTGCGGACAGCCGCTGATCCGTGAGGAGGATACGGCCGATATCCGATGTGTGAATCCCTCCTGTCCCGCGCAGCTGACGCGCACGATTTCGTATTTCACCTCGAGAAACTGCATGGATATTACAGGTCTCGGAGAGACACTGGTGGATGAGCTTGTGAAGGAGAACTATCTCAGGAATTACGCCGACATCTACTGCATGAAGCAGCATCGGGACGAGCTGATCGAAAAGGGAATTATCGGCAAGGAAAAAAATACGGATAAGGTTCTGGCAGCCATAGAAAAATCCAAATCCAACAGCCCCGTCAGACTTCTGACCGCACTCGGAATCCGCAATGTAGGCGGGTCAACAGCCCGCGAACTGATGAAGCATTACCGGAGCATCAGGGAACTGGAGGTAGCAACAGAAGATGACCTTGTACAGATTCCGGATATCGGCGAAACGACAGCGCGGGATATTGTGAACTTCTTCTCAAACGAAGAGAATCAGAAGATCCTGAACAGACTTTCGGACTATGGCCTAAAAATGGAAATGGAGAAAGAAGATACCACGGACAAGCTTGCCGGTCTCACCATCGTAGTGACCGGAACACTCCCGACCCTCGGAAGGGCAGAGGCAAAGGCCCTGATTGAGAAAAACGGCGGAAAATGCACAGGTTCCGTATCCAGGAAGACGAGCTATCTGGTAGCCGGAGAAGCCGCGGGAAGCAAACTGGAGAAGGCACAGGCGCTCGGTGTTCCTGTCATCGATGAGGCGGGACTGCTCGCGATGCTGTCTTGAACGTTATATGGAGAAAGCGTATAATATACGCATATGACTGCCAGAAAATGTAATCGCTATAGCCCTGTGGACGCAGGATGCAGCAATTGTATATACGAAAAGAGGATTCCATATGCCTATTAAGATTCAGAATGATATTCCCGTCAAGGAGGTTCTTGAAAAAGAGAATATATTTGTCATGGATGAGGACCGCGCAATACACCAGGACATCCGTCCACTGCAGATCCTGATTTTGAATCTGATGCCGCTGAAGGAAGATACGGAGCTTCAGCTTCTCCGCTGTCTGTCAAATTCACCGCTTCAGATTGATATTACCTTCATGGTTCCTGCCTCTCATCACGTGAAGAATACTTCGATCAGTCATATTCAGAAGTTTTATGTGACGTTTGAGGATATCTGCAGAGAGTATTATGACGGGATGATTGTGACCGGCGCGCCGGTTGAGCTGATGGAGTTTGAAGAAGTAGATTACTGGGATGAACTCTGTGAGATCATGGACTGGTCTGAAAAGCATGTGACTTCAACCATGTATCAGTGCTGGGGCGCACAGGCGGCGATGTATCATTTCTACGGGATTCAGAAAAGGCTTCTCGACCACAAGATGTTCGGCCTCTTCGAGCATCAGATTCATAAGCGCAAGATTCCGCTGGTCAGAGGCTTTGATGATGTGTTCCTTTGCCCGCATTCCCGTCACACCGAAATTCCGATGGATGAACTTCAGCATCACCCGGAGATTACCGTTCTCACGGATTCGGATGAGGCCGGTTTTTTCCTTGGAATGGCAGACGACGGAAGGAAGGTCTTCGTACAGGGACATCCGGAGTATGACCGTATGACCCTTGACCGGGAGTATAAGCGGGATCTGGCAAAAGGAATGGATATCGCCATGCCGGAGAACTATTATCCGGACGATGACCCGGAGAAGAAGCCGTTGCTGACCTGGAGGGCGACGTCTGCGGCTCTTTACGCGAATTGGATCAATTATTATGTATATCAGGTAACACCGTACGATATGTACGGCACCCCGGATTTCAGATAACGGAGGAGCACGGGAATGCAGTGATTGCTATTGCTGCATCATTTCCCGTGCTTTTTTGTATATATAAGAACGGATTACTGTTTATCATGACGCAGAACATGAGACAGGATCAGATGTTCACAGCATCACACAGACAGGAGGAAGGAAATGAACATCTTTGATATTACAGGGCCCGTGATGGTAGGACCTTCCAGCTCTCATACCGCAGGCGCTGTGAAGATCGGAAATGTCTGCCGGAAGCTGACCGGAGAGAAAATCACCGATGCGGAGATTCTGCTGCACGGATCATTTCTGGCGACAGGTAAGGGACACGGAACCGACAAGGCATTGGTCGCCGGCCTGATGGGTTTCGCGGTGGATGACAGCCGGATTCCGGACAGCTTCCGGATTGCAGAAGAGGAGGGACTGAGATACCGTTTCGGAGCGATCGATCTGGGAGAAGACGCACATCCGAATTCGGTTCTTCTGAATCTGACGTCGGAGAGCGGACGGAAGCTGGAGGTTCAGGCGTCTTCGATCGGTGGCGGAAGGATCATGATTAACCGGATCGATGGACTGGAGGCAAACTTCAGCGGAGATCTTCCGACACTGATCGTTCACAACCTGGATCAGCCCGGCCATGTAGCAGAGGTGACCAGTATGCTGGAGCATAAGTCCGTGAATATCGCGACGATGCAGCTCTATCGCTCGGGAAGAGGCGGCCATGCGGTGATGGTCATTGAATGCGACCAGGAAATTCCGCGTGAGTCGCTGAAATGGCTGGAACATCTGGAGGGGATCGAGAAGGTAACTTATTACAGTCTGCAGGAGGGGGATTAAGAGTGTTATCCCGTCTCCGGATGAAATAGAGAACAGAGAACGCTCGGATGCAGGGCAGCAGATTCGTGCATAGGCAAGGGGAGGAGAAGTTTGTATCATTCACTAGAAGAGATTGCAAAGGTTTGCAGTGAACAGCAGATTCCGTTCTGGAAGGCAGTCATTCTCGACGATTGCAGAGAGGAAGGAATTTCAGAAGAGGGATCCATGGAAAAAATGGAGGAAATCTACACCGCGATGCGGGATTCGGATACCAACTATGATCCGGATCTGTATTCCGCGAGCGGCCTGGTCGGAACTGACGCACAGAAGCTGCGCCGGTATCATGAGGGCGGGGAGAGCATCGTCGGAGGTTTTTGCGGAAAGGTTATGGAACGGGCGCTGAGGGTGGCAGAGTCAAATGCCTGTATGAAGCGGATTGTAGCGGCACCGACGGCGGGATCATGCGGTGTTGTACCGGCAGTCCTGATATCGATGCAGGAAAAATACCACTTTCCGGATCGAAAAATGGTGGAATCTCTGTATGTAGCTTCGGGAATCGGAGGAGTCATCGCACTGAGAGCCTGCCTTGCCGGTGCCGAAGGCGGCTGTCAGGCGGAGATCGGATCCGCCTCCGCGATGGCCTCCGGCGCGGCTGTATATCTGCTTGAAGGCTCGTCAGAGGCAATTATCCATGGAAGCGCAATCGCTCTGAGCTCACTTCTCGGGCTCGTCTGTGATCCGGTTGCAGGGCTTGTAGAGGTGCCGTGCGTGAAGCGGAATGTCATCGGAGCATTGAATGCCGTTTCATCCGCCGACCTCGCCATGGCGGGAATCCGAAGCCGTATTCCGCCGGATGAGGTGATAGACGCGATGAAGAGTATCGGGAGAAGCCTTCCTTCCGAGCTCAGGGAGACCGGAAGAGGCGGGCTTGCTGCAACTCCGGAGGGGCAGAAGATCAGAGAACGTCTGCATGGTATCTGAGATCTGAGTGCATATGAAATGCAGGAGCAGACAATTTGCATTCTTTCCGGTTAGCCACGCACCTGTATGAAATCTTGAAATCGAAGGAAAGGTGAAGCAGACAGCTTATATTCTTTCAGGATGGTACAATGGCGAGATCCGGTGAATGCACAGAAATACGAAATCAGGCATTCACGGGAACAGATTGAGCATCATCGCTGCCCGGTCTGCAGTGACCGCTTCGGTATTGTTGAGGAAGATGACATCCTGTATCTGATGATCCGGTACGAACTGTGTCAGATTGCCGTTGTAATAGCGGTAATCAATGACATACAGGTTTTGATAATGATCTACCAGCCACGGCACAAAGCAGTTTCCAAAGGATTCTTTCAGAATGAGACAGGAGGAACCGTCGGTAATTGCCGGATTATGAATTTCCTCATAGGGCTGATCGCCTGCGATAAAGGCGAGATATTTATTCTCTGATGAAAAGGTGCTTGCATCCGCCACAATCGGATACGAATATGAGTTTCCGTTCTGATCGGTGTACGTCATCTCGTTTGTTCCGTTCGGAATCCATGCCTGTACAGTGTCAGGATTATTCCCAAGAGCAGAGGACTGGTTGCTCAGAGAATAGTAGGTGCCGATGAAGCCGGGAAAATCCTTCTCCTGAAGATCACTGGTTTTATGTGCAGTAATTCCCTTCGCCTTACAGAACTCCTGATACGCATAGTATGCGCCGAGTGAGGTCCAGTGGTGGTCAGTCCGGAAATACAGATACTCGGAGTTGTGGCTGACAAGGGTATCAAATACCGAAACCTTTTTCACAGAGGGATCCATCCGGTCGTAGGCATAACTGATGGCGTCCTTCTGACTGGATCCTCCGAGAGATTTCTGAACGTCTTCACTGAGATCCACACCGAATCCGGTCGGAATAATCATATCGTAAAGGTTCACCTGCTGACCGACGCGGGATTTTACCGTGTTGATCATTGAGGCATAAGCATCCACATTTTCCTGATTAAAATAGTAAATATCAAATCCGCGGTCTCCGGTGATGTAGACCTGACCGACCGCGTCCGGTACTTCGTGAATGGTCCCGTCCTTCTCCGTGGATTGTGCCGCTGTGGAAGGAGTGTCGGTTGGACGGGATGATCCGGCGTCTGCGGAAGAAGCGGAAGATGACCGGCTTTGTGTTGATGAAAGGGAATCGGAGGAGATGGAATGATCATTGGTGATGTTTTCCTCGTTTGAGCTCTGCTCCACAATCGGGGCGAGGCTGACCGAGGATGTGTCCGGGATCGCATCCGCAGCTGAGCCCGATGCGGTTCCGTATAGAGCGGTTCCGCGGATTCCGTACCAGTTCTCAATCTCTGAGTCTACGGTCAGCATGGCGTCCCGTGTCGGATAGGTGTCGGAGTACCAGGTCACGAGTTCATCGAAAAAATCTCCGTTCCAGATGCCGGAGAAAGAAACCTGAGGAAACTTCGCAAGGGTTCTTTTTTCCAGAAGAGAGATTTTCGGGCGAAGATCCATATTGAGACCGAGAATGCCGAACACGCCGAAGCCGACGCAGAAGGCTGCACAGTACAGCTTCTGCCAGCGCCTGAGACAGCGGACGTTTTTTTTGAGATAGTTATGTATATCTTTTTCTTTTCCTTTTTTCTTTTGATTTTTCATGAATGCAAGCCTCTCAGATGATTCGTCATGAATGCATGTCTCTTAGATGATTCGTTATGAATGCAAGTCTTTCAGATGATTCGTCATGAATGCAAGCCTCTCAGAACTGGTTATACAGGAAGGGATGATAAGTCGCTCCAGCAAGTGCGCAGATCGCCAGCACAAAACAGATACCGGCGAAGGCAAGCCGTACGGCATAGAAGCCATTTTTGGACACACGTTTTTCCTGCATGCGGATCTCTGCTCGATGGGAGAGAGCGGAAAACAGCGGGGTTGATACCAGAACACAGAGTATCAGGATGAACAGGTTGTTCTTAACCGTGAGAAGAATGGACACATCCTGCCAGCCCGAGGACCAGTTCAGAAAATGAGATAGCGCTGTCTTCAGTTGTTTGAAGTCTGTGAACCGGAAAATAACCCATCCGAAATTGAACACCAGAATCGTATACAGATGTCCGAGAATTCTGGCGGGAATCGACGACGCGGCATGGCTGGTGACGCCGCTGTTCTCTGCTCTGCCTTTTCGAAGCCGGGCGACAAGGTTTTCGAGAAAAATAAACACAAAATAATAGAGTCCCCACAGGATGAAGTTCCAGTCCGCGCCATGCCACAGACCGGTGAGAAGCCAGACTGCCAGGAGATTTAAGGTCTGTCTGGCAAAGCCTCTGCGGTTTCCGCCAAGCGGGATGTAGACGTAGTCCCGGAAAAATGAAGACAGTGAGATATGCCAGCGGCGCCAGAAATCCTTAACAGATGTGGCAATATAGGGATAGTTAAAGTTCTCCTTATAGTGAAATCCGACAGCCCTGCCAAGGCCGATCGCCATGTCCGAGTACGCGGAGAAATCCAGATACATCTGAAGGGTAAAGCATATTGAGCCGAGGATGGCAGAGGCGGGAGAAACCGCTGCGATTCCCCGTGAGGCCGGAAAAAGCTGATCGGCGAGTGTTCCCATATGATCCGCCAGAATGGTTTTCTTGGCAAGACCAAGAGAAAACCGGTACATACCTTCGGAGAAGGTGCGGCGGTCCATGATGCGGTTATCAAGCTCCTTTCGCATATCCGTGTAACGGACAATCGGTCCCTGCAGAATGGTATGAAAACAGATCACGTAGGTGAGAAAAACCGGAAAGCTTTTCTGAGCAGATACTCTATCATGATACACATCTGCAGCGTAGGAAATCAGCTTAAATGTATAGAAGGAGATACCGAGCGGAAGCGCGACAGAGGGCACAGTCAGTCTGGCTCCGAAAGCCTCGTTGAGATTCGAAAATATAAAATCCGTGTACTTGAAGCCGCCGAGGATCGCAAGAAAAATCAGAACCGATATCGCCAGAAGACCGCTCTGCAGTCTTTTTTTTCCAGCGGATTTTTCAATCCGGAGACCAAAGACCCATCCGATGAACGCCTCAGCAATCAGAAGAATCAAGAACCGAAGGCCGCCGAACAGATAGAAGAGGATAGAAAAAAGAAGCAGTATGACGTTTCTACTTGACTGCTTCGGAAATATCTTATAAATTAGAAAAAATGCCGGCAGGAAGCCGAGGATAAAAAACATACTGGAAAATGTCATAAATCACCTGATCATATCTTAATCCATGTGCTGTGTCATTTGAGTTGCGGATGCCCTCTTGGAGGGCATGAAAATTGCGTTTCCATCGGCGGTTTTTCCGCATTGCTAGTTTATGATGGAAACAGATATGTGTCAAGTAGACAACGGAGGATATCATGCTGCTGGATGTACTGAAAGATACATTGACCGATACACTGAAACTGATTCCATTTCTGTATATCACGTATCTCCTGATGGAATGGCTGGAGGAGAGAGCACAGGAGAAAACCATCTCAATGCTTCAGCGCGCACGTCGTCTCGGACCAATCGTCGGCGCTGCCACCGGAGTAATTCCGCAGTGCGGATTTTCTGCAGCCGCGGCAAGCATGTACTCCGGCGGGGTGATCACCGTTGGAACGCTGCTCGCCGTTTTTCTCTCAACGTCTGATGAAATGCTTCCCATCTTTATCTCGGAACAGGTAAATATCAAGACGATTGTATCTGTGATCGGGACAAAGATCATTCTGGGCGCGATTTCCGGTCTGATTGTTGATGCCTTTCTCCGGGTCTACCGGAGAAAACATCCGCGGACGGACCGTCACATTCATGATCTTTGCGAGCAGGACAACTGCCACTGCGAGGAGGGAAATATTTTTCTATCGGCTTTCCTGCATACGATAGAGATTACCATCTTCATCCTGATTATCACCTTTCTGGCGGGGGTTGCAATTGAAGGAATCGGAGAAGAAAGAGTCGGTGCCTTTCTGTCGGGGGAACCTTTGCTGGGTGTAGCACTTTCCGGACTGATCGGTCTGATTCCGAACTGCGGGGCTTCCGTCACAATTACCGAGCTCTATCTGAAGGGAATCCTGACCTCCGGTCAGATGATGACCGGCCTGTTGATTGGCGCCGGCGTCGGGCTTCTGATTCTGTTCCGCTCGGACCGCAGGCATATGAAGGATAATATCAAAATCACAATTGCGCTCTATCTCATTGGCGTATTCTGGGGGCTTGTGATCGACCGGCTCGGAATCGTCTTCTGAGACGTGAACCAGCTGCCGTTTGAGAAGCGTCAGTTGCATGGAGAAACCTTAGTAATACCGGAAAATATCATCAATACCGGGAAACGGCTGCGTTGTCATCTGCGCCTGAAGTGAAGTGCAGAGATGGTATCGTACACAGAAAGAAGCTGCTATGAAGAATCAGAAAATAAATAAGAAAGACCGGAATCCAGAACATCAGAAGTCATATCTGAGAGATCAGAAGGCGGCTGCAAAGATGAATCAAAAAGATGCAGAACCGCAAACAGACGAGGCGGATTTTCTGAAATGCCCGGTTTACAGGAAATGCGGAGGCTGCGAGTTCAGAAGTGTTACATATGAAGAGCAGCTGAGAGTAAAGGAAAACCGGGTGAGAAAAGAACTGGAGGGACTTGCCCGGACAGAGAAGATTGCCGGCATGTCCTATCCTTATTTTTACAGAAATAAGGTTAATGCTGCATTTCAGAGAAAGAGGGACGGGAGCATCGTATCCGGAGTTTATGAGGCGGGAACACATCGTGTCGTTCCGGTCGAGAGATGCCTGATCGAAGACCAGAGAGCCGACCGCATCATCGGGACGATCCGGAGACTGGCACCTTCTTTCCGGATCACCATCTACAATGAGAATTCCGGATATGGACTGCTCCGCCATGTAATGGTACGGGTCGGACATAAGACCGGTCAGATTCTGGTGACTCTGGTAGTGACATCTCCGATTTTTCCCTCGAAGAATAATTTTGTAAAGGCTCTCCGGAAGGAGCACCCGGAGATTACATCAATCGTGCTGAATCTCAATGAAAAAAATACGAGCATGGTTCTCGGGGAGAGGAATATTGTCCTTTATGGAAAGGGATATATCGAGGACATTCTGTGCGGGAAGAAATTCCGGATCTCTCCGTCTTCCTTCTATCAGATTAATTCGATTCAGACAGAGGTGCTCTACAGGAAGGCAATTGAGCTGGCTGCTTTGACTGGAAGGGAGAAGGTTTTTGACGCCTACTCCGGGATCGGGACGATCGGAATCGCGGCGTCGGGCAGCGCGAGCGAAGTTACGTGCGTGGAGCTGAATGCGGATGCCGTGCGTGACGCCAGGTATAACGCACGAATGAACGGAGTCCGGAATATCCGGTTCTACCAGGATGACGCAGGAAGATTTCTGGAAAGGATGGCAGCGGCAGGAGAGAAGGTGGATGTCCTGTTCATGGATCCTCCCAGATCGGGCAGTACCGAGACCTTCATAGATGCTGTATCGTCCATGAAGCCGGAACGGATCGTGTATATCTCGTGCAACCCGGAGACTCTTGCCAGAGATCTGCGGTATTTCAGAAAACGCGGTTACCGTGCAGGTGAGGCATATCCGGTGGATATGTTTGCGTGGAGCGGATCGATAGAAACCGTGGTGGCATTGCAGCAGTAAAACACCATGCTGAAAACAACGCCATATCCTGTAAGGGCTGAGGATAGCCCTGTGCTTCGCCCTCCCGCAATTCTAAGGTATTGGCAATTCTCGCAGCTGCCACAGGTGACCGACATTGAAAATAATGATGTCTGCCCGACATTTAAAAAATCATGTCTGCCCTTGAATTTATAAATTAATATGTTACAATTATGTTACATATAATGTTTTTGGTTATTTGTTCAGGGTGATGGGCATGAATCTGTATGAAGCAATATTTGTAAGAAAATCCGTTCATAAATATATATTTGAGCCGCTGCAGGAGGGCCTGCTCAATGAAATCCGTTCTCACTATGCGGAATTGCCCAATCTGCTTGGAGATTTTGAGACAGATATCCTGATCTGTGAAAACATCAGAAAATCCTTTCATATCCGTCAGCTTCACCGGGTAAAGGCGCCTTACTATATGCTCTTTTATTCGAGGGATACGGCACGATGCCAGATGAATATGGGATACCTCATGGAACAGATGAATCTGTATCTGTGCTGTAAAGGACTGGGTGCATGCTTCGTCGGAAGTACAGCGGTTCCGGGCAGTCTGCAGCAAAAAGGCAGCATGAAACTGATCGGAATTCTTGCCTTCGGAAAAAGCAAGGAATCTCCGGTAAGAAGCAAGGGAGAGGCAAAAAGGCTGCCTTTGGACGAGCTGTGCGTGTTCAAGGAAGTTCCACGCTCGTGGATGAAGCAGCTGCTTGAAGCGGCGAGATATGCTCCCTCCTCGATGAATATTCAGCCCTGGAGATTTGTGGTTTTTGACGACAGGATCCACGTTTTTACAAAGAAACACAAGGCGGACAATCTGGAGAAGTACCGGTGGGAGGAGGTAAACTTCGGAATCATGTTCGCCAATATTATGATTACCGCAGAAGAACTCTGGCTGGATGTAGATCTGATCCGACTGGAGAACATCACACAAAAGAGCTTCCCGAACAATCAATATGTTCTGAGTGCCATCATGAGATCCTGAAGAAAAAATAAAATACCTGAAGATAAAAAATAAAATTATCTATTGACAAATGGATACAGTTATTGTATCCTCAATATCGTCAGTTTTGAAGAGACGAACTGACATCGAAAATCAGTAATTGCGCGAGTGGCTCAGGGGTGGAGTACAACCTTGCCAAGGTTGGGGTCGCGGGTTCGAATCCCGTCTCGCGCTGCTCAAAAGCTCCGGATACCTTTCATACAGGTCTTCGGAGCTCTTTTACTGTATAAGCTCTTCGAAAACGCAGACAGGATCGTCACGCGCGAAGCGTGTGTAAGAGACTGTATGCGATTTCGAAGGCAACAGGTATGAGCACGAAGTGACGCGCGAGCGGCACGGAAGTGCGAATACCTGTAGGATTGCGGGAGTGCGAAGCACGGAGCAATCCGTAGCTTATACAGTATGTGACGCGGGGACTTATACAGTATGTGGCCCAATAAATTTTGAAAACGCGGACAGGCCGCCTGTCGCGAAGCGTGTGTAAAAGACTGTATGCGATTTCGAAGGCAACAGGTATGAGCATGGAGCGGTGTGTAACACGGCGAACGCGCGAAATCGTCTATGCGCTTCTTCTTTTTTATGCTATTATAAAAAAGAATAGCGGCACAGCATGTGCTGTCTATCAGCAATGCGCACCAGGCACTTCCGCGTCGATTCTATTCAAGAAAGATTATCGTGCGGTATATCGTATGAATGTTGCTTCATAATTCAGATATCGAGAGGAGAGAATTCTATGTACGACGTTACAGCGATGGGTGAATTACTGATTGATTTTACGCCTTGCGGCACCAGTGAGGCAGGCAGGACACTGTTTGAGCAGAATCCGGGAGGAGCTCCGGCTAACGTTCTGGTTGCGGCTTCCAGGCTTGGCATGAAAACCGCCTTTATCGGAAAAGTCGGAGATGATATGCACGGACGTCTCCTCAAGAAGACGCTGGACGAGAATCATGTCAATACAGAGGGACTGAGAATTGACCCTGATTATTTCACAACGCTTGCGTTTGTGACGCTTCATGACGGTGACCGTGAATTTTCGTTTGCCAGAAAGCCCGGAGCTGACACCATGATCCGCTCGGACGAGGTCAATATGGACATTATCAACCAGACACGGATCTTCCATTTCGGGTCCCTGTCACTCACCAATGAACCTGCAAGGAGCGCGACAATTTTTGCCGTAGAGCAGGCAAAGAAGGCAGGAGCGATCATATCCTATGATCCGAATTACCGTGCGCCGCTGTGGAAGAGCGAGGAAGAAGCCAAGGCTCAGATGCGTTCCGTGGTGAAGTATGTGGATATTATGAAGCTGTCTGATGAGGAGACAAAGCTTCTGACGGATATCGAGGATCCGTATGATGCTGCCGGAGCACTTCTGGATGAAGGAGTGAAGTGCGTCGTGGTAACTCTCGGTAAGGACGGAGCGATGCTCCGCACGAAGAATTTTGTGGTAAAGGCACCTTCTCAGACCAGAAAGGTTGTCGATACGACAGGCGCGGGAGATTCCTTCTGGGGAGGCCTTCTCTCAAGATTTGCCGAGTTCAAGATCAGACCGGAGGATCTCGATCAGGAGCAGGCGGCAGAGTTCATAAGATTTGCGAACATTGTAGCCGGTCTCTGCGTGGAAAAGCGCGGCGCGATTCCCGCAATGCCCGAAAAGAAAGATGTTTTGCAGATCTTTAACCTGAAGTTGGATAAATTCTGATGCGGCTGCCTTTTCATCTGATGCAGACAATTACATTTCATTTTCAGAAGACTGCGTGTGCGAATGAGTAGAAAAACCGAACATAAGAAAACAGACAGAAGGGAAAGAATGGAGCGGAAACGCCGGCTGATTGCCGGCGTGATCGCCATCATTCTGGCACTTCTGATGATTGTCACACTTGTTCTCCCGGCGATGGCTGCGGAGAATACAGACAATACAGGGGAGACGGGAGCGGACACCTTAAATGCGGTGGCCGTTTCTTCGTCTTCGGCTGAAAATCTGCAGGGAACAGAGGCGGTGACATCTTCCTCCCCGGGAACAGCAATCCGGTCCGTTTCTTCCGGAAATGGCAATCAGAAGAAATACGGAATCTATATCGACAACATCAATGTGACAAATATGACGCGAAGTCAGATGGAAAAGGCTGTCGAGACAAGGCTCAAAGAGCTCTCGGATGATGTCATTGTTCTGCACGCAGGAGACAATCAGGTGCGGACAACGGCCGGAGCGCTCGGGCTTACATATACGAATAAAGATGTCGTCGATGAGGCATTGTCGATCGGTAAAAAGGGCAACATCTTCAAACGTTTTCTGGCGGAGAGGCAGCTTGAAAAGGACGGACCGATTGTTCTCGACCTGGATTTTGCGGTGTCCCGGTCTGCTGTCAGCACGGTGCTTGCGAAAAATGCCAATGCACTGAACTGCAGCCCGCAGTCAAACGGCGTTGTCTTAAACGATGACAATACCTTTACGCTCACACCCGGGAAGGCAGGAGTAGCACTGAACAATAAGGCATCGGTTCAGAAAATCATGGACTATTTTGCAAGTGACTGGCATGGCGGTGAGGGCGGTATTACACTGGAGTATAGTACAACCGAATATGCGGACAAGTCCTCAGAGCTTTCGAAGATTACCGATCTTCTGGGAAGCGCTACGACCGGTTATCAGACCGGGGATACGAACCATGATACCAATGTGCGGCTGGCTGCGGAGCATATCAACGGAACGGTATTGTATCCGGGCGAAGAGTTTTCCGCGGAGAAGGTCATCGGCCCTACCACAAAGGAATATGGATTCCTGCCGGGTGACACCTATGAAAACGGCAAAGTTGTGGAGTCTTATGGAGGAGGAGTGTGTCAGACAACGACGACGCTCTACGACGCGGTTCTGGCAGCTGAGCTCAAGGTGACGGAACGGCACAACCACTCCTATCTGGTATCCTATGTCGAGCCAGGATTGGATGCGTCGATTTCCGAGGGACTGATGGACTTCCGCTTTGAGAATAATACATCCGCGCCGATCTATATCCAGGCGGTGACAAAAAACGGCTATCTGACCTTCAATATTTACGGCCAGGAGACGAGAGATGCTGACCGGACGATATCTTTCGAGAGCAGGACGATCAGCACGACGGATGTGGAGACGGAATACGAGACCGACAGCTCCGAACCGTACGGAAGCATTACGGTATCCGGAGGTATACAGGGCGTCGAGGCCGAGCTCTACAAGGAAATCTACATCAATGGGCAGCTGGATTCGGAGGAACTGGTAAATCGCAGCAGCTATTCGATGATGCCGCTCACCTATACAATCGGTACAGAAAACGCAGACAGTGAGACGCTGCAGGCGATTCAGGCGGCCATCGCGACAGGTGATCTGGCAACGATACAGTCAGCGGTCGGCAATGGTTCGATTGTTGAGAGTGATGTGATCGAGAACTAAACGATGTACCGTCATTCTTCACCGTATCCGGTGCAGTGCCAGAGGCCGGACTGTGGCCGTGTCACGAATGGCCGTTTAAACAGTGACAGTACCGGAAATGACCGATCAGAAAGCAGACAGCGGCAGTGCCGGAAATGGCCGGTCAGACTCGTTACAGGAATCGAAAGCATCGGGTACAGAAATTTTGAGGCGATAATATGAGAGTTGGAAAAATTTCAGAGGCGGTACTCAACCGGTCTGTTCTCAAGGAGATCCGCAACAGCAGATCCGATCTGACAGCCGGACCACATGAGGGGGGAGACGCCGCCATCCTGAGAACGGGTGAGAGTACAGTGATCTCGTCGTCGGTTTCTCTTGATCTTGATGCGGATCCGGTGATCCGGACAATTCTTGCGATCCATGCGGCGATAAACAATCTCGCCGCTGCGGGAGCGGCGGGCCGTGCGGTGATTCTGGACCTCATTCTCACAGAAGATACCGGGGAAGCTGTCCTGAAGAAAATCCTGCGGGCGGCGGAACAGACAGCTGAAAATCTTGGCATAAGTATCGCCGGCGGTCATACAACGGTCAGCCGGTCCGTGAGAAGCGAGATCATTGCCGTGACGGGAATCGGTGTGCCTTTCGACAGTCAGATCTGTTCCGCATTTCCTTGCGTATCGTCCGGCAACAGGGACGGATCCGATGCGCGTACAAAAGCGGATTTGCCTGCTGCGAAGGAGAGATGTCCGGAGAAATCCTGTAATGAGACGCGCGGCTTCGACATTGTTATGACAAAATCGGCAGGAATCGCGGCATCCATGCTGCTTGCCTCAGAACAGGAGAAGATACTTTCCGGAAGATTTACCGGAGATATCATCGAGACCGCGAAAAAATTCAGAGAGGATCTCTCTGTCGTCCCGGAGGCTGAAATTGCAGGGGCAGACCGCGAGACGGTACGGATGCATGATATATCGGAGGGAGGAGTGTTCGGCGCACTCTGGGAGCTTGCGGAAGCGGAGGGCGCAGGACTGGAGATCAATCTGCGGGAGATACCGATTCGGCAGGAAAGTGTGGAAATCTGTGAGTTTTTTAATCTGAATCCATACCAGATTTATTCGGAGGGTTCTCTTCTGGTTCTTACCGGGAGGGGAGACGCATTGACGGAAGAACTTGTAAATGTCGGAATTCCGGCAAAAGTCATCGGAAGAACCACATCCGGAAGAGACAGAATCCTGCATAACCAGGGAGAAATCCGTTATCTGGACAAGCCGCAGCAGGATGAGATATACAAATTGTGGCGAGGGAAAGACTGCTGATCAAAGATAATCAGAGATAATCAGAAAAAAACGGAGAAACCTATGGCACATTTCAATATTGTACTTCATGAACCGGAGATTCCATCGAACACCGGAAACATCGGCCGCACCTGTGCCGCCACGGGGGCAAGCCTTCACCTGATAGAGCCGCTTGGGTTCCACTTGTCGGAGAAATCTGTGAAAAGGGCGGGAATGGATTACTGGAGCAGTCTTGATGTCACCAGATACCTTGATTTTGAGGACTTCATCGGACAGCATCCCGGCGCAAAAATCTACTACGCTTCCACGAAGGGACCGCGCTGCTATACAGACGTATCCTTTGAAGACGAGTGCTATATAATGTTCGGGAAGGAAAGCGCCGGCATCCCGGAGGAGATCCTGTATCAGAATCAGGCAACGACAATCCGTATTCCGATGCTGGACACGATCCGTTCTCTGAATCTCGCGAACTCTGTGTCAATCGTTCTCTACGAGGCTCTCCGTCAGCACAACTTTGAGGGAATGCTGGAAGAGGGACAGCTGCGAAACTATACCTGGAGAGTCTGATGTGGCAGATCCGTCAGATCTTCAGGAGCCGGCTTCAGTGAGAAAATAAATTCTGTCCCGACTCCCTCTGTGCTGATCACGGTAATCGTCTGTTTGTGTTGATTGATAATTTCCTTCACGATTGACAGACCGAGCCCGTTCCCTTTTCTCTCGCGTCCTCTTGACGCGTCACTCTTGTAAAAACGATCCCATATCTTGTTCAGGGATGCTCTTGGTATGCCGGCGCCGTGGTCACGGACCGTGCAGAACACCTTGTCGTGCCGGATATCACTTTCCAGTTCGATGACAGAGCCGTCCCGGCTGAATTTTATCGCATTGTCAATCAGGTTGTAGAGAACCTGCTGGATTTTCTCCTTATCCGCCAGAACGGGAAGCCTTTCTCCGGTCAGTGTGATCTGGAAGGAAATCTGCCTTGGTGTGCAGATTCCCTCAAAAGAAGCAGCTGTATTTCGTATCACTTCATTGAGATCAAAAACGCTGATGTGAAGCAGATTTTTTTTCTGGTCCATGCTGTTCAGTGTCAGAATGCCGTTTGTAAGCTTTGTCAGGCGTTCGGTCTCATTCAGAACGATGCGCAGATAGCGCTCCTGCATCTCTGCGGGTATGGTGCCATCCAGGATCGCCTCGACGAATCCCTTGATCGAAGTAAGAGGAGAACGAAAATCGTGGGATACATTCGCAATGAACTGCTTCTCATATTCATCGCTTTTGCTGATTTCATCGGACATCACATTCAGAGATGCCGCGAGATGGCCCATCTCATCCTGCGATTTCACCCGGATATTGTACTTCATGTCACCTTCCGCAAATTTTTCTGTGCCGATGGTGATCTTCTTGAGCGGACAAAGTACGGAAAAATAGAGGAGCACAAGTACAGACAGAAAGGCACAGTAGATGACTCCTGTTATGACATGCACTCTTGCGAGAATACCCTCCTTCAGTGAGACAATTCTCTTCATATCCATATGAACAGCGACATATCCGCGGATATTCAGATCAGAGGTGATCGGAATCATCACACTGAGATGGTCGGTGTCAAAATAGTGGAAGAAGGTTCCGATGCTGTAGTAGTTTGAGCCGAGCGCAACCGGATCAAATCCGTCCAGTGTCACGGGAACATAGGTATTCAGAGGTTCACTTGTATTCATGTAGACCTTGCCCTTCGGGCTGATCAGCCAGATCTGACAACCCTGATAGAGCGAGAGTCTGGAAAGGCTGTCATAGAGAGTCTGCGTCTCGGTATCGGACGAGGGTTCGGAGATTTCATCTGTTGCAGAGCGGGAGTAAGTAAGAATCGAACGGTCCTGAGCAATATTGGACGCTTCCTCATACAGATTCAGGCTTTCTTCATTCAGCACCTTTTTCTGAATCATCGCCGAGCCCGCCGTGGAGAGGAAGATAAAGATCGCAAGGCCGATGACAAGATAGAGGAAGATGAATTTGTGGATGATTTTGTGACTGCGCATGATTCTTTTTCAATTCTCTCAATCTTTACTTCTTCAGCACTTCAAACTTGTATCCAATACCCCAGACGGTAGAGATCGTCCAGTTCGGATTTCCGTTGATCTTCTCCCGAAGCCTCTTGATATGGACGTCGACCGTCCTCGTATCACCGATGTATTCATAGCCCCAGATATTGTCGAGAAGCTGTTCTCTGGTGAATACCTGATTCGGTGAGGAGGCAAGAAAATACAGAAGCTCCAGTTCCTTCGGCGGCATCTCAATGTTTTCTCCGCGATACGTCACGGAGTAGTTGGTCAGGTTGATAATGAGATCCGGATATTCCACTGCCTTTGCCGGCTGCGCGACGGTTTCCGGTTCTTCCTTCGGGAGGACGGCAGTATTCTGAAAACGACGGAGAACGGCCTTTACCCGCGCGACAAGCTCCTTGGAATCAAACGGCTTGATGATATAATCATCCGCCCCGAGCTCAAGACCGAGAACCTTATCGAAAACCTCACCCTTCGCGGAGAGCATGATGATCGGTACCTTCGATTTGTGGCGGATCTCCCGGCAGACCTCATATCCGTCCATCCCGGGGAGCATCAGATCCAGAAGAATCAGGTCGGGACGGAATCTCGGAAAAGCCTTCAGGGCTGCTTCTCCATCATTTACAATTTTGCACTCAAAACATTCCTTTGTCAGATACAGGGAAATCAGTTCCGCTATATTATTATCATCATCAACGATGAGAATTTTCTGCTTTGCCGCCATGACCGGCCTCCTTCCGGATTCTTTATTTCTTGAAATTTACAATGGTAACACCGGCATCACCTTCTCCGTACTCGGCAAGGTGATAGCTTTCCACATGCTTTTGTCTGCGGAGGTAATCGTGAATGCCCTTTCTGAGCTTTCCGGTACCCTTCCCGTGGATAATCCTTACGCTGTTCAGATGCGCGATGTAAGCGTCATCCAGATACTTATCGAGCTCCGCGACCGCTTCATCAACAGTTTTTCCAAGAACATTGATTTCCGGCGAAACTGTCATGGCCTTCGACATTCTTACTTTTCCGGTGCTGGTGCGTGAAAGCTGCTTCGAAGTGATGACCGGCTCATCCACGAGCTCAAGATCGCTGATATGAACCTTTGTGCGGATGATGCCGCAGCGGACGAAGAGGTATCCCTTGCTGTCCGGATGAGAACTGACCGTTCCGTTCAGGTTCAGACTGAGAACGTGAACAGAATCTCCCAGCTGCAGATCCGATGGCTTCAGCTCTTTCTTCGGACGTTCCGCGGGTTTCAACGCAAGCTTGCTTTCCGTCTTGTTCATCTGTTTTCGGAGAGCATTTCGTTTCCGTTCCATCTCTCCGGAATTGATAGCGTTCTTGCCGAATCTGCGGAAATCCTTCATTGTCTGGTCGGCGTAGTCCTTCGCTTCCTGAAGAATACTGTGCGCGTCCTCGTTCGCCTTCCGGATGATTTTTTCCTTCTGCTGCTCAAGGGTCCGGACTCTGTTCTCGAGCTCTTTCTCCCTTTGGGCAAGCTGTTCCTTCTCATACTGAATGGCACGCCGGTCATTCTCCATCTGGATACGATTCTGTTCCAGAGAAGTGAGAACATCCTCAAAGGATTCATCCTGTTCACTGATCTGCTGCTTTGCACTGTCAATGATGTAGTCAGGAAGACCGAGCTTCCGGGAAATCGCAAAGGCGTTTGATTTACCCGGAACACCGATCAGGAGGCGATAGGTCGGCCGGAGTGTTTCCACATTGAACTCGCAGGAAGCATTCTCAACACCCGGTGTGCTGAGCGCAAAGATCTTCAGCTCGCTGTAATGCGTCGTCGCCATGGTTCGGATCCCCTTGCCGTGAAGATAGGAGAGGATCGCGATCGCAAGTGCCGCTCCCTCGGTCGGATCCGTTCCTGCACCGAGTTCGTCAAAGAGCACGAGCGAATTCCGGTCCGCCTTGTCCAGAAAGCTCACGATATTCGTCATGTGAGAACTGAAGGTCGACAGCGACTGCTCGATGCTCTGCTCGTCACCGATATCCGCATAGACCTCGGAAAAAACAGCAAGCTCGGAGCGGTCCAGGGCTGGTATGTGCAGACCGGATTGTCCCATCAGTGTAAGCACCCCCACTGTTTTCAGCGATACAGTCTTTCCTCCTGTGTTCGGACCAGTCACGATCAGAAGATCAAAGTCAGTACCGAGACGGATATCGATCGGAACGACGCGGCGCTTCTCGATCAAAGGATGTCTCGCCTTGCGAAGGAAAATCCTTCCCTCTGTGTTCAGAAGAGGCTGAGAGGCGTTCATTTCCAGAGAAAGTGCGCCTCTGGCAAAAATAAAGTCAAGCTCGGTCATGTTCTGCATGTCATACTCGAGATCCTCGATATGCCCGGCGGCCTCATTGCTCAGATTTGCCAGAATAACCTCGATTTCCTTCTTCTCCTTGATCTCAAGTTCACGAATATCATTGTTGAGCTTGACAACAGCCATCGGCTCTATGAAGAGCGTCGCACCGGTGGATGACTGATCATGGACCATTCCCGGGACACTTCCGCGGTTCTCGGCTTTAACCGGGAGACAGTATCTCCCGTCACGCATCGTGATCACGGCGTCCTGGAGTGAGGTCCTGAGAGGACCGTTCATCATTTGATTCAGGGTGGAGTGGATTCTGTCACCGCAGACCTGAATCTGGCGGCGGATGTTTTTCAAGGCGGGGCTTGCGTCATCCGCAACCTCATCCTCGGAGAGAATGCATCTGCGGATCTCAGTGGAGAGCGGAGTCAGGGGTTCAAGGAGATCGAAAATCGCATCCAGAGAATCTCCTTCTGTCTCATTATTCTCATGCCGCCCGTAGGCCTTTACCCTGGCGGCATTTTCCAGAAGACCCGCTATATTTAAAAGCTCCGTCATCGAGAGCGCACTCCCGACCTCGAGACGCTTCAGAGAAGGACCGATATTTTTGGTATTTCCGAAGGAAATGCTCCCCTTGCGGAACAGACGGCTCACCGCATCCGTGGTTTCCTGCTGCATCCGTTTGATTTCATTGATGTCCGGGGACGGCTCCAGCTCCATGCATTTCCTGCGTCCGGGTCCGCTCGTGGCGTGAGAAGCCAGCTTCGTTCGTATTTTATCGTATTCCAGTACTCGTAGTGCTCGTTCGTTCATCGATCTTGTATCCTTGTATCTTAATAAATTCTTATATATTTTGTCTGATGTATGCCATTATCTGAGTTATCCCACTATCTGAGTCATGCCAGTATCGGATGTATGTCTGTATCTAATCGTGTTCTTGTATTTTTTATTTACGCGAACAGTGAGCCGCAGCCAAATGCGAAGTATTCGTGTGCGGCGAGCGTCGCGATAGCGAGATAAAACTCGCGCAGCGTGTTTTATCTCGTTTTTAGACACCATTAATAACTAAAACTTCCCATAGCAAAAATGGGCTTCGCACCTTGAAAACTCAATAATACAGGCAATCAGATAGGATCTTTATGCCGCTAAACCCGCCTTTGCCAGCGAATTACGGA
>NZ_JBQKIK010000015.1:0-73935 GCF_052117805.1 Bilifractor sp. LCP21S3_F8
ATAAGCTACGGATTGCTCCGTGCTTCGCACTCCCGCAATCCTACAGGTATTCGCGTTTTCGCCGTGTTTCACACGGCTTCACGCTCATACCTGTTGCCTTCGAAATCGCATCCAGTCTCTTACACACGCTTCGCGTGTGACGATCCTGTCTGCGTTTTCGAAGAGCTTATACACCTACATCAGATGAGAGCGAGGAAGAATACAGATGGTTAATGTTGCCGTTCTGGGTTACGGAACCGTAGGTTCCGGAGTAGTTGAAGTAATCAATACCAACCATGACAGTATCAACAAGAAGGCAGGGGATGAGATCAAGATCAAATATGTTCTTGACCTCAGAGATTTTCCGGGAGATCCGGTGGAGAAGGTTCTGGTCCATGATTTCAATGTGATTCTGCAGGACCCGGAGGTAGACATTGTCGTGGAAACCATGGGCGGACTGCACCCTGCTTATGAGTTTACCAAGAGCGCTCTTCTTGCAGGCAAGAGCGTGTGCACATCCAATAAGGAGCTCGTTGCGACGTATGGCACGGAGCTTCTGAAGATCGCGAAGGAGAAGAGCATTAACTATCTGTTTGAGGCGAGCTGCGGCGGAGGAATTCCGATTATCCGTCCGCTGAACTCTTCGCTCACAGCGGATGAGATTGATCAGATCACCGGTATTCTGAACGGGACGACAAACTATATCCTGACAAAGATGGGACGGGACGGATCTGATTTTGACGAGGCTCTCGCGGAGGCGCAGAATAACGGTTACGCGGAGCGCAATCCGGAGGCGGATATTGAGGGATACGATGCCTGCCGGAAGATTGCCATCCTTTCTTCGCTGGCCTACGGACGTCATGTGGATTATCATGATATCTATACGGAGGGAATTACCAAGATCACGGCAGTGGACATGAAGTACGCGCAGGAAATCGGCGCGGCGATCAAGCTTCTGGCGACAAGCTGTAAGGTCGACGATGGTTTCTACGCTATGGTCTGCCCGGGCATGATCAACGAAAGCAGCCCTCTTTACAGCGTGAACGGAGTTTTCAACGCGATTTTCATTCACGGGAATGTTCTCGGTGACGCAATGTTCTACGGCAGCGGCGCGGGAAAGCTTCCTACAGCCAGCGCGGTTGTGGCGGATGTTGTGGATGAGGCAAAGCATCTTCATCGCAATATAATGATGAACTGGAGCAGCAGAACCCTGAAGCTGTGTGACGTCAGTACGATGGAGAATCGTTTCTTTGTTCGTGTGAAGGGATCCGTATCAGAAAAAATTGACAAGGTGAATGAGATTTTTGGCAGGGTAGAGCCGATCAGTCTGCCGGCAGTGCCCGGCGAGTTCGCCTTTATCACAAAAAAGATGAAGGAATCTGAATTCAAGGCAAAAGCGGACCAGATGGGTGAAGAAATCCTCGGAAGAATCCGTGTATTTTTCTGAAAAAGACAGGCACGTGACAGGGTATTCAATGCCACATGAGGTTCGGGAGACGATGGTCTCCCGGTCCTGCATGTGGCGTTATTCAACAGAGAAGCCGGCTCATCTGTCGGCGGAAGAGGTGATTAGAGAATGGTAAAACATACAGGAGAGAATTATTACATTTCTACGGCTATTGCATATGCGTCCGGAAAACCCCATATCGGTAATACCTATGAGATCGTTCTTGCGGACAGTATTGCGAGATTCCGCAGGATGCAGGGATATCAGGTATATTTTCAGACCGGTACGGACGAGCACGGCCAGAAGATTGAGAACAAGGCCGAGGAGAAGGGATGCACGCCGCAGCAGTATGTAGATGACGTGGCAGCTGAGATTCACCGGATCTGGGATCTGATGAATACCTCCTACGACAAGTTCATCCGCACGACAGATGCGTATCACGTCAGACAGGTCCAGAAGATTTTCAAAAAGTTCTATGAGCAGGGCGATATCTACAAGGGACATTATGAGGGATGGTACTGTACGCCGTGCGAGTCCTTCTGGACGGATTCCCAGCTGGTGGACGGCAAGTGCCCGGACTGCGGACGTCCGGTCACACGGGCAAAGGAGGAGGCATATTTCTTCAGAATGAGCAAATATGCGCCGAGACTGATTGAATACATCAATGAACATCCTGAATTTATTCAGCCGGTATCCAGAAAGAATGAGATGATGAATAACTTCCTGCTTCCGGGGCTTCAGGATCTCTGTGTATCCAGAACATCCTTCAAATGGGGAATTCCGGTAGACTTTGATGACAAGCATGTCGTATATGTATGGCTGGACGCACTGACCAACTATATCACCGGACTCGGCTATGACGCCGACGGGAACAGCAGCGAGCAGTACAGGAAGTTCTGGCCGGCGGATCTTCATCTGGTCGGAAAGGACATCATCCGTTTCCATACGATATACTGGCCGATCTTCCTGATGGCGCTGGGCGAGCCGCTCCCGAAGCAGGTATTCGGACATCCATGGCTGATCCAGGCAGACGGCAAGATGAGCAAGTCAAAGGGAAATGTGATCTATGCGGATGATCTGGTCAATCTCTTCGGGGTTGATGCGGTCCGGTATTTTGTTCTTCATGAGATGCCGTTCGAGAATGACGGTGTCATCAGCTGGGAGCTGATGGTGGAACGCCTGAATTCTGATCTTGCGAATACGCTGGGCAATCTGGTAAATCGTACGATTTCCATGTCAAATAAATATTTCGGCGGAATTGTCGAGAACAAAAATGTGAATGATCCCGTGGACGATCAGCTGAAGGCGGTTGTCACAGAGACTGCGGGCAAGGTCGAGGAAAAGATGAAGGGACTTCACGTCGCGGATTCGATTACCGAGATTTTTGCGCTCTTCAAGCGCTGCAATAAATACATTGATGAAACCATGCCGTGGGCACTCGCCAAGGATGAGACAAAGAAGGACAGACTGGCGACGGTTCTGTACAATCTCGCGGAGAGCATTACCATAGGAGCATCGCTTCTTGAGCCGTATATGCCGGAAACGACGGAGCGGATTCTGAAGCAGCTCAATACCGGGAAGAGAGATTATGCAGATGCCGACAAATTCGGCCTGTATAAGAGCGGCACGAAGGTGACGGAAGAGCCGGAGATTCTGTTTGCAAGACAGGACCTGAAGGATGTCATGGAAAAGGTAGAGGAGATCCGTAAAGGACAGAAGGCCGCGTCCGGAGAGGCTGCGCAGAGCGGTACAGCCGGCGAAGGGGCTGATGCAGCAGGAGAAGAGAAGCCGGAGATCCACGTTGAGCCGAAGGCGGAGATCACCTATGATGATTTTGCGAAGATGCAGTTCGCGGTAGGTGAGGTTCTGGAGTGCAGAGAGGTTCCGAAATCGAAGAAGCTTCTGGTGTCTCAGATTAAATTCGGTGACCAGACCCGTCAGATCGTGTCCGGAATCAAGAAATGGTATAAGCCGGAGGAGATGGTCGGCAAGAAGGTAATGTGCCTGATTAATCTGAAGCCGGCGAAGCTTGCCGGTCTGGAGTCGCAGGGCATGATTCTCGCCGCGGAAGACAGTGAGGGAAATGTGACTCTGATGGCACCTGAGAAAGATATGCCGTCAGGCTCCGGGATTTCATAAATAAAATTTTTTAGAGAAAATGCCGTTATATAGCGGCTGGGTTATACGGAAGACTGCAGCAGGTGTGTTGCAGTCTTCTGCCATATAAGGGGCTGTGCGAACGTGTGGCCCGGGACAAAACGGATAAGGGCGGCTGCAGGAACGCGTTGCCCGGGACAAAACGGATAAGGGCGGCTGCAGATACGCGTGGCCGGGACAAAACGTTAAGGGTGGCTGTACGAGCGCATAGCTCACGACAAACCGTTTCAGCAGTATGTGCTGATGTTTACGGCATGGAATTTTACCCTGTGAGGTGATGAAGAATGATATTTGATACACATGCGCATTACGAGGATGAAGCTTTTGATGAGGACAGAGATGAGATGATCCGGACCCTTCCGGATTATCATGTGGGACGGTTCGTCAACGTAGCTTCCGACTGGGCCAGTCTGGAAAAAACGCGAAGGATAGCGGAGAGTTATACAGATGCCTTTGCCGCATTTGGTCTGCACCCGGACAACGTCGGGGAGCTGAATGAGGAACGGGTAAAAGAACTGGAAGAATATCTGCGTTTTCCGAAGTGCGTGGCTGTGGGAGAGATCGGACTGGATTATCACTGGAACAAGGATAACCGGGAGGAGCAGATCTACTGGTTCAGAAGGCAGCTGGAACTGGCGAGAAGTCACAGGCTTCCGGTAATCATTCACAGCAGAGACGCTGCACAGGATACGATGAATATTGCCCGGGAGGAGAACCTGGGAGAGATCGGCGGTGTGATTCACTGCTATGCGTATTCTGGCGAACAGGCGCTGGAATATACAGAGATGGGGATGTATCTGGGAATCGGGGGTGTGGTCACATTCAAAAATGCCAGACGTCTGAAGGAAACGGTGCAGGCAGTTCCTCTGTCACATCTCGTTCTGGAGACTGACTGCCCGTATCTTGCGCCGGAGCCGAACCGGGGAAGCAGGAACAGTTCCCGGAATCTCCGGTATGTGGTGCGTGCGATCGCGGAGCTGAAGGGGATATCAGCGGAGGAAGTCGAGCAGACAACCTGGGAGAATGCCTGCAGAATGTACCGGCTGCAGTAAGCCTGACCTGACAGCCTGAAATATTGCAATTGGGATTATCGGAGGCATTATAAAATGTATCGGATGCAATAGGGCGGATTAGAAAGATGACGGAAGAAAATCGGGCCCTCATTTGTGTAATTTTCCATATTTTTCTATACGAATCCAAATCTTTTTGTGATATTATGACTGTATAAGCTCTTCGAAAACGCATACAGGATCGACACGCGCGAAGCGTGTGAAAGAGACTGTATGCGATTTCGAAGGCAACAAGGAAAAGCACGAAGAGACGCGAAGCGGTTAAAGGGACGAGAGGACATTTTTTATAGAGAATAGAGACAGCAATTCCATAGAAAATAGCATCCGTATAAAGGAGAGGGATATGGCAAGAAAAAGCATCGGGGAAGAAAAGAAAAGCGAGACCGTGGAGAGGGCGACGGCCGCAGTGAAAGAGGCTTCCGGAAAGGCTGCCAGGGCAGCGAAGGAGGCATCGGATATCGCGTCGAGGGCGATGAAGGATGCAACGGAAAAGGCAGGCAAAAATGCGGCTGCTACCGTAAATTCAGTGAAGAAAAATGTGAAAAGATCGGTGGCGAAGGCACAGTCGGGAAAGATTGTGGATGAACCGGAGATTTCCGGGAAATCCGAAAAAACAGAAGAGTCTTCGGAAAACAAGGTTAAACAGGACCCGCATATTTTTTCTGATCTGGATTCTTATCTGTTCGGTCAGGCGACTCACTATGATCTGTACAAGAAGATGGGCGCGCACACAGCGCGTCTGAATGGCGAGAACGGAACGTGGTTCACATTATGGGCGCCGAATGCGGTCGCGGCGTATGTGATCGGAGAGTTTAACAGCTGGGATGAGAATGCGAATCCCATGAAGAAGATCGAAGATCAGGGAATCTGGGAGATCTTTATCCCGGGAGCGGCAGTGGGTCAGCTCTACAAATATCTGATCATCTCGAAGAACAATCAGAAGCTGTACAAAGCGGATCCGTACGGGAACTGGGCGGAGCTTCGTCCGGGAACGGCTTCGAGAATAGCGGATTTGAGCTATCGGTGGGGTGATGCGGCATGGATCCGCAACAGGCAGAACCTTGTGCCGGAAACGGCTGCGCTGTCGATCTACGAGGTGCATCCCGGGTCCTGGATGAAGCATCCATACAGTGAGGAAAATCCGGAAGGGTTTTATACCTACCGGGAATTCGCGAAGCGGATCGTCGAGTATGTGAAGGACATGGGATATACCCACGTCGAGCTTATGGGCATAGCCGAGCATCCGCTCGATCAGTCCTGGGGATACCAGGTGACAGGATATTACGCACCGACTTCCCGCTACGGGGCGCCGGCTGATTTCAAGTATCTGGTGGATTATCTTCACCGCAACAAGATCGGTGTAATTCTGGACTGGGTACCCGCGCATTTCCCGAAAAACGCCGAGGGACTCGCGAATTTTGACGGCGATGCCGTATACGAGCATGCGGACCCGAGACAGGGAGAGCATCCGGACTGGGGCACCAAGATCTTTAACTACGGCCGTCCGGAGGTGAAGAATTTCCTGCTTGCGAATGCGCTTTACTGGGTGGAGGAGTTCCATGTGGACGGCCTGAGGGTGGACGCGGTTGCCTCTATGCTGTACCTGGACTACGGCAGAAAGGACGGAGAGTGGATCGCCAATAAATACGGGGACAACAAGAACCTCGAGGCGATTGAATTTTTCAAACATCTGAACACGCTTGTGCCCGGTCGGAATCCGGGCGTCATGATGATTGCCGAGGAATCAACCGCGTGGCCGAAGGTGACCGGAAAGGTGGAGGACGGCGGCCTCGGGTTTACCTACAAGTGGAACATGGGCTGGATGCATGATTTTCTTGAGTACATGAAGCTGGATCCGTATTTCCGCAAGTTCAACCACAACAAGATGACCTTCGCGATGACCTATGCGTTCAGCGAAAGATATATACTGGTTCTCTCACACGATGAAGTGGTTCATCTGAAATGCTCGATGATCAACAAGATGCCGGGACAGGACGACGAGAAGTTCCAGAATCTCAAGGTCGGTTATACCTTCATGTTCGGCCATCCGGGCAAAAAGCTGCTGTTCATGGGTCAGGATTTCGGACAGTACAGAGAGTGGAGCGAGGAGAGGGAGCTGGACTGGTTCCTTCTGGAGGACAAGAAGAACGAGCATCTGCAGGCATATGTGCGTGACCTGCTGAACATGTACCGGAAATATCCTGCCCTTTACGCAAATGACAAGGGCTATGAGGGATTTGAATGGATGAACGCGGACGACTGCGACCGGAGCATCTTCAGCTTTGTGAGATGGTCGCCGACGAAGAGAAACAATCTTCTCTTTGTCATCAATTTCACGCCGGTGGAGCGCGCGGACTATATGTGCGGCGTGCCGAAGGCCGGGAATTACACGCTGATTCTCGACAGCAAATGCGAGAAGTACGGAGGGGATCACAAGGTTCCGCTCAAATACAAGGCCGAGGAGGGCGAATGCGACGGGCAGAAGCTTCACATCGCCTACGAGCTTCCGGCTTACGGAGCCGCGGTATTCAAATTCAACTGACAGACTGTGTAAAATTTTGCAATATATGCATGCAGCATATACTGCGGGAGTATCTGTTAACTTTTGGAATGAATCGCTTCCTTTCTGCGATAGCTTAATTTTAAGGTGATTGTATGTTTGGGAAAAGAGAACTATTTTTAACATATGATACGATAGAATTGCAAAATATTACCAGAAAGCTTAATAGTGCTAAGATTAGATATGAGATAAAAAGTAGCGATTTTGGAAGGTCTAACAGAGGTTCTGGATTGCTGGGCAACTTTGGTGAAAATCCGAACCAAAAAATTATGTACTATGTTTATGTGAAAAAAAATGACTATGATTTTGCAAAATCTGTGATAGACGATGTTTTAAAGGGAGTTTAGAAGATTGCTTTTGTTATTTTAGTTTTGAACTAAAATTTAAAAGAAAGGGGCGGCCCTTTTACATATCGTTTGTTAATGCTCCGACAACAATTAACATAGCATTAACACAGACTTTATATTAAACAGATAGTTTCTCCGGGTTATCTTTTGTACGCTTAATCTATATGTTAATGGAGCGTTACAGATCCCGGAGGTAGGTTATGAATGAGAAGGTACAGATAGTATTTGGTCTGCTGGGAGGACTCGCGATTTTCCTGTTCGGCATGAACATGATGAGCGACAGTCTGCAGAAAGCGGCCGGAGAGAAGATGCGCACGGTGCTGGGGATGCTCACCAGAAATCCGGTGCTGGGAGTGATTTCAGGAGCACTGGTTACAGCGGTTTTGCAGAGCTCCAGTGCGACGACGGTCATGGCGATCGGGTTCGTGAGCGCAGGCCTGATGACTCTTCCGCAGGCGATTTCGATCATCTTCGGAGCGAATATCGGAACGACCATGACGGCTCAGATCATAGCGTTCAAGCTGAGTGATTATATCTTTATCATCATTTTCATCGGTTTTATCATCGGATTTACCGCGAAGAAGCAGAAGATCAAATACATCGGAAATACCATCCTGGCTTTCGGGCTTCTGTTTGAGGGAATCGAGATCATGGGCAGCGTGATGAAACCTCTGGCTTCCAGTCCCTTCTTTATTAACCTGATTGGGAAGGTCGCTCATATTCCGGTGCTGGGTGTTCTGACAGGTCTGATGATGACTCTTGTAGTGCAGAGCTCCAGCGCTACCATTGCGGTTCTTCAGAATTTTGCGTCTCAGCCTGCCGCAGACGGGATCACAAGCATCATCGGCCTTGCGGGAGCGATACCGGTTCTCCTGGGCGATAATATCGGAACGACGATCACAGCCATTTTGGCAAGTATCGGCCAGAGCATCGACGCAAAGCGGACGGCGCTGGCGCACTGTATCTTTAATGTGAGCGGCAGTCTGCTGTTCATCTGGTTTGTAAAGCCCTACGCGAATCTGATCACGATGATCTCTCCGAAGGGCAATGAGGTAGATGTCATTTCCAGACAGATTGCCAATGCCCATACCGGTTTCAATATCATCATGACTCTGATCTGGACGCCTCTTCTGTGGCTGATGGTCAGGATCGTCATGAAGCTTCTCCCGGGAAAGAAGGAGCGGGTGGTTCCACTCGGCGAGCCCAAATATCTGGATGACAAGCTGATCCGGCAGCCGGTTGCCGCGCTCCATCTTGTGGCGCAGGAGACACTTCATTCCGCGCATATCGTCCAGCGGATGTTCGGAAAGGCGGAGGAGATCACACAGAAGGACAGTGATGCCGTACTTGGGACAATCCGTGCGGAGGCTGCGGGGGTACATGAGCTGTCAGAAAAGATCAACGAATATCTGGCCGCTGTTTTTTCGTTCGGTGCCATCACGGAGGACCAGGCATCCATGGCGACAGGTGTTCTTCTGATTCAGAGTGAAATCGACCGGATTGCGGATCTGTGCCGGAGTATCATTGAAAACATCGCGGGAGCGAAGAATATGAAACTGAAATACTCCAAGGATGCGATGAAGGAGCTTCGGAAATCCATGGAACTGATTCGCAGGATGTTTGAGGAAACACTTGTCCTCATGGCGGATCCCGGGAAAATTGAGACGGACAGTCTGAAGAAGGAACGGGAGATGGTCATGGACATCGATGAAGGGATGCGGAAGGATCACGTGAAGCGGGTCGCAAAGGGAAAGTGCGATGCGAAGATGACGGTGAGCTTCAACGCGCTTCTGCACGATCTTGACCGGATGGGAAGCAGCTGCCTGAATCTGTCGGATACCGCGCTGAAGGAGATCAATTTCAGCACACTTCTTCAGGGTGAGCCGGATCCCGAGAGAGAAGAACTTCTTCAGAGCAGTCCACACCCGGAGAGTGAAGAAATTCTTCAGGGCGGGATGGATCCGGAGAGTGAAGAAAGGATTCCGGCGGATGCCGTCCGTCCGAAGGCCAGGGCAAAGAAGGTCCGCGTATGAGGTCCTTGCGTACAATTGAAGAAATCCGAAACATTTGGTAAGATAGAGGTGTCGTGCACATGTGGCGCGGCACTTTTTGAATGACAGGAACAGTGGTATGCGTTCGGCTGTGAAGGGGCTGTGCGCGGAGAACGCCGCGGCAGACCGATGAAGTCGGTCAGATGTGGCAGCTGCGAGAGGTGCGAAAACAACGGAGCAGCTGGCTTTATAGATTAAATGCTGACCCGATTGCGGGGCATGAAGGGCTGCTTTGGCATTGTACGGCGGAGATCACGTTGGAAACCGGATGTAATTCCGATAGACTGAATCAGGACAGGCGGGAACATGAGTACAGATGAGAAAAAATACAGGGGTTATGTAGGCGTGTTTGATTCCGGAGTCGGAGGAATCAGCGTTTTGAGGGAAATGATCCGCGAGCTCCCGAACGAGAATTTTTATTATTTTGGGGATTCGGCGAATGCGCCTTATGGCGAGAAGACGGTAGAGAAGGTACAGGAGCTTTCCATGGCGATCGTGGATCGCATGGTGAATGAGGGATGCAAGGCGATTGTCGTCGCCTGCAACACCGCAACCAGTGCGGCGGTAAGGCTGATCCGGGAGAAGTACGAAAAGACAATGCCGGTGATCGGAATCGAACCTGCGCTGAAGCCGGCCGCCAGAGAGGAGCATCACGGGAGGATTCTCGTGATGGCGACACCGGTCACACTGAGGCTGGAGAAATACCATGAGCTTTCGGGAAGACTTGCCGGGGAGGCGGAATTCATCCCGGTTTCCTGCGCGGGTCTTGCCGACCGGGTGGAAAAGGGAAATCTGGATGCGGCGGACGTTACACAGATGCTTGAGAGGATGATCGGGCCTTATCGGGGACAGGTTGACGGAATTGTACTGGGATGCACGCACTATCCGTTTCTGAAGAAGCAGATTCACAGCGTCATGGGAGATGTGCCGCTCTACGACGGGGGCAGAGGAACCGCAAGGGAACTGCACCGCCAGCTTTCGCGGCATGGTCTGCTGAATAAAGGAGAAGAGCCGGGAAGAGTCGTTCTGGATTCCAGTCTGAGGACAGAGGAAGAAATGAAGATTTACCGGCAGCTTCTGGATGCGGACATCGAATAATCTGGATTCGTGTGAAGGATGTCAAAAATATAAAACGCCGCGCGGCGATCCGTCGTTCCGGATGGGCGGAGCAGCGGGTCGCCGTGCAGCAGAATCAGCCGAGCTTTCTCACGGTATCGGCAGCGGTCTTCAGGGCGATTTCCATCATTTCATGGAAGGAGGTCTTGATCTCTTCCGGGGAGAGATGCTCCGGCTTGAAGAGGTGATCGGAAATGGTAAAGAGGGCCAGTGCCTTTTTGTGAGCGTACATGGCCTCTGTATAGAGACCGGCGCTTTCCATTTCTACGGCAAGAAGCCCTGCCTCTTTTTCCTTTTCCGCAACGGCAGGATCGGGATAGTAGAAGAAATCGGAGGAATAGACGCTTCCGACGGAGGTGCGCACACCCATTTCATCTGCGATTCGTACCGCGTCGCGGAGCATGCCCCAGTCTGCGGTCGGAGCGATCGTGCCGGGCAGTCCGTAGCGGGACGGAGCGGCGGAGTTTGTGGAGGCGCTCATTGCAACGACAACGTCACGTACATTGACATCGTCTCCGACGCCGCCTGCGGAACCGATTCGGATGATTCCTTCGACGCCATAGAAGGTGAACAATTCATGGGAATAAAGGGTGATGGAGGGAATTCCCATGCCGCTTCCCATGACGGATACCTCGACACCGTCGTAGATCCCGGTGTATCCGAGCATTCCGCGGACATCATTGAACAGGACCGGGTTCTGAAGATAGGTTTCCGCCACATATTTTGCGCGGAGAGGATCGCCTGGCATCAGGACTACTTTTGCAACATGTGTTCCGTCTTTTACTTCCATGCATGCGGATGGTGAAACATTTCCCATAATTCATTAGCTCCTTTCGATGGCTTTGCGAAACCGGATTCTGGAAAAGGAATGCCGGCGGCAAAGCAGATGCAGATAGTTCAGATTTTTTTGCCGTGCTCCGTCAGCAGATAAGCGCGTGCGGGACGGCGGTTAGATTTCGTTGATATTTTAGCATATCTGAAGGGAACATGATATAATTCTCTTCATAAAAAACCACGGGCCTCAGAGTATGCGATGGCAGTGGTGTGAACCGGACGAACCGGTTTTACCATTCATCAGGGAGACGGATATGATGATAGGAAAAAAGAGGACAGGACTTTTCGTTCTGACTGTGCTTATGTGCGGGGCCCTGCTTGCGGGCTGCGGCTCCGGAGACTTTCATGTCTCAGAGCTTCCGGATATGTTCCGGAATTTTTTTAATGTGAATAAAGATCTTGAGGATACTTCCTCGTCAGCTGCGGACTCTGTTTCCGGAGGAAGCGGCGAAACGGGTGATCCTTCAGGATCGGGTTCGGATGCGGGAAGCGGTTCCGGAAAGCAGTCCACATCGAGTTCCGGGCAGTCGATTATCTCGGACATTTCTTCGTTTCTGGATGGAGTGACCGGGGATTATAAGGACAAACTGCCGGAGGGCGATTCACTTTTTGTGAATAATGCCCCGGTTTTTTACTACTACACGCAGCTTTCCGCGGAGGAACAGGGAATATACAATGCGCTTCTGGCGGTGACGAGAGACCCGACATCTACGGATTATCACAAAAAGGTGACGGTCAGTGAGGATCCGTCATCTGATGCATTTGGCAGGGAACTGACGATTGCATACGAGGCGCTGATTTACGATCATCCGGAGCTGTTCTGGTTCCGGCAGAGCAGCGGAAATTTCCAGTATTATTACAACAGCCTGAGCACAGGCGGGACGTATGATGTTATGATCCGGCTGAGCAGGACGTATGATGATTATCAGAACCAGATGACAGCCTTCAATCAGGCGGTGAGCAATTTTATGGCGGACATAGATCTGACGCGTTCACAGCCGGAGATTGCGCTGCAGATCCATGACAAGCTGATTGATACCGTGACCTATGACAAGGATCTGGCTGCGTCCTACTCACCGGACGGTGCCTTTGATTACGGGTATACCGCATACGGTGCACTGGTCGCCAACAGCAGAAACCAGGCAAATACCTGCGTCTGCGACGGGTATTCTTATGCTTATGAGTATCTTCTGCAGCAGGCGGGAATTACATGTACGAGAGTCGGGGGATATGCGGGCTCAGATCCGGATTCCATGGAGGCACATTCGTGGAATCTGGTTCAGCTGGACGGTGAATGGTATGAGGTGGATCCGACATGGGACGACCAGGACTCGGACCCGCAGCAGTACGCGTCCGGCGGGCCGATCATTGACGCGGCATTGAATGATGCCGCGTACTGGAACCGGATCCGTCATTTTATGTTCAATCTGACGACAGAGCAGATCAGCAATTATACGCCCGGCAGCGAGTACACATATTACACGCCGGACGGATACGCGACCTTCCTCTCATCTTCTGTGCATGTGCGGGACGATGGTACCGGGCATGCCAGTGGAACGGCGGATTATATCTCAAAGCTTGCGCCGATTGCGAACGGCACTGCCTATACCTACGATGTTCTTTCAGGCTATTCGGTGGGTTACCGGGGACAGACCGATTATGACGGGGACGGGATACCGGGCTGAGGAAGCGGATATATAGTCACAGGCAGGTGCGCAGGGGCGTGACTGTGATTTGCGCAGGCATGGCAGGAGACGGAAAAATATCCGGCCGGGAAAGCCGGAGCTGGTATAAGGGCGGAGAAGACGGAGGTGTATCCGGCCGGGAAAGCTGGAGCTGGTACAGGGCTGGAGTGGGCCGGAACGGACATCCGGCCGGGAAAGCGGAACCGGTACAGGGCTGGAGCGGGCCGGAACATATATCCGGCCGGGAAAGCCGTGAGTGATGTATGGCAGGAGAAGACGAACGATGGATCTTGTAAAGGAAAAACAGAAAAACGACCTGAAAAATATGAGTACGCTATGCTATCTGAAAAGGGACGGGAAATATCTCATGCTGCACCGGACCGTGAAGAAGCATGACGTCAACAGAGACAAGTGGATCGGAGTCGGCGGCCATTTCAAGCTGGGAGAGAGTCCGGAGGAGTGCGTGATCCGTGAGGTGCGCGAGGAAACGGGCTACACACTGACATCCTGGCAGTACCGGGGGATCGTGACATTTGACTCCGGAAAAGGGGATTATGAATATATGTCTCTGTTTACCGCGGATGGATACAGCGGCGAGCCGGCAGAATGTGACGAGGGCGAGCTTGCGTGGATCGACATCGAAGAGGTGTGGAAGCTGAATCTCTGGGCCGGAGACAAGATTTTCTTCCGGCTCATCGACGAGAACGTGCCGTTTTTTTCCCTGAAGCTGGTATATGACGGGAAAGACAGACTGGTGACTGCGGTCTTGAACGGCCGTCCGATGGAGCTGTTTGATGTGCTGAAGGAGGACGGGACCAGAAGCGGAATTGTGCAGGAAAGGAATGTAGTGCATCGGGAGGGAGATCCTCACGGAACGGTCCATATCTGGATTGTGCGGCCGTCGGAAGGCAGCCCGTCGGGCATGGAGGTCCTGCTGCAGAAGCGGAGCGCAGACAAGGATTCGAATCCGGGCTGTCTGGATATCTCCTCGGCCGGGCATATCGATGCCGGCGACGAGCCGCTGGAGTCGGCGCTGCGGGAATTAGGGGAGGAACTTGGAATTCATGCCGGTGCCGGGGATCTTGAGTATCTGGGTGTCCATGAGGGAAGCTATGAGAAGGAATTTCACGGCCGGATGTTCCGTGATCACGAATTCGCGCATCTCTTTGTCTACAAGAGACAGGTCGACGAGAGCCGTCTCGTGCTCCAGAAATCTGAGGTAGAGAGCGTGCGCTGGATGGATCTGGAGGAATGCCGGCAGATGGTACTGGAGAACAGGGAGGCGACCTGTATCTACCCGGATGAATTTGATCGGGTGCTCGAGTATCTGAAAAAACAGAGATAAACAGATGATATAGGGGCCTCTTCAGCGTCATTTGGAAGGAAAAACACTGCATACCTGTACAAGCCCGGATTCAGCCGGACTTGTGCGGGTATGCAGTGTTTTTTACGCGTGCGCTTTTCCTGTGTTCATTTGAATGTGGGCAGGATACTCCGACCGTTCCGGCCGGGGAAATTTGAAGGCGGGCAGACGCTTCGACCGCTCAGGCCGGGGAAATTTGAAGGCGGGCAGATACTCCGAGCGCTCAGGCCGGGGAAGCATGCTATTGCGTTTTTTACGCGAGTGTTTGCGTTCAGGCAATGGCATTGAGCAGGCCGGTGGACTGCAGGAACAGAACGAACATCATGACCGGGGCGACATATTTGATCATGATGACATACAGCTTTTTGCGGGTGAACCGGTCTCCGCTGGACTCCATTTCATCGATGATCCATTTCGGACCGACCACCCATCCGATCAGAATGGTGGAGAGCAGGGAGATAAAGGGCATCATGAAGCTGTTGCTGATATAGTCCATGATGTCGAGCAGCTGTCCGACAGAACCGTTGGGAAGCCTGACCTCCACATAGAAGATGCTGTATCCGAGCGCTATGACAGCGGAAGCTGCCATATAGATGATGGTCAGAATGACGGTGACCTTTTTTCTTGAGGCGTGAAAGAGTTCCATGCAGTTGGCAACAATGGCCTCCAGAACGGAAATGCATGAGGTCAGGGTGGCGAAGGCCGCCATGATAAAGAACATGGCGCCGATGAATATGCCGGGGGCTCCCATCGCATAGAATACCTTCGGGAGGGATACGAACATAAGGCTGGTTCCCGCGCTCATGCCGTCTGTTCCGGAGAATACGTAAATGGACGGGATAATCATCATACCGGCGAGAAGAGCCACACCGGTGTCGAAGATCTCGATCTGATTGACGGAACGGTTGAGATTCACATCTGGCTTTACATAGGAGCCGTAGGTGATCATAATCCCCATGGAGACGCTGAGCGAGAAGAACAGCTGGCTCATGGCATCCAGAAGGATCTGCAGAAATCTTCCCAAGGTCAGACCGGATAAATTCGGCGTCAGGTAGACAAGAAGTCCCTGTATTCCGGTTCTGGTGACGCCATTTTCATCCGTGTGGCGGAGTGTCAGTGAAAAAATGGCAATCGCTACAATGAGAACCAGCAGAATCGGCATCATCCACTTGGAGACCATTTCAATTCCTCCCTCTACACCTTTATAGACGATGATGGAGGTCACAGCCATGAACAGCAGAGCAAAAAATACCGGGGATACCGGTGAGGTAATAAAGGAGGTGAAGAAGCTGTCGCCGGCAGCTGCCTTCTGTGCTCCGGTAAAATATACGACAATATAGCGGCTGATCCAGCCTCCGATTACGGCATAATAGGTCATGATGAGAACGGGTACGAAGAATGTGATGATTCCGAGGAATTTCCAGCGCGGCCGCATGGAGGCATAGGCGTAAATAGAGCTTTTCCTTGTTTTTCTGCCGATTGCGATATCGGAGGTCAGAAGCGTGAATCCGAAGGTGAGAACCAGGCAGAGGTAGATGATGAGAAAAAGTCCTCCGCCGTCCTTGGCCGCAAGGTAGGGGAACCGCCAGAGATTTCCCACACCGACCGCGCTTCCGGCGGCAGCCATTACAAATCCCAGCTGTCCGCTGAAGGAGCCTGTCTTTGATTTCTTCTTTCCGGATCTGTTCCGGTCTGATTGAGCTGTCATTGTGAATTATTGTCCTCCTTATTTCTGTATTCATATATATTGCTTTTATTGAAGGCGTTGTTTTTTTCAAATGGGCTGCATTCCCGCAGGAGCGTTGTCCAGTATGGCGGGGCTGCATTCCCGCAGGAGCGTTGTCCTGTCTGCCCGGGCTGTACCGCACAGGTTCACGGGTTCACAAGTGTATCTGCGTAGAGCTGCTGCGCGCAGAAATACGAGACGTATCTGCGGAGGGCTGCAGCGGGCAGAATTACAGGGCATGGGTGCCACGGATCACTTTATGCAGAACGACCAGCAGAAGCAGATGCAGCGGGTAGAAGAAGTAGAAGAAATACTTCATTTTCCTCTTTCCCCTGGAGCGGTTGTAGGCTGCCACCGGAAGGAGTGACAGAAAAGCTGCCGGTTCCTGGAACAGACAGAAGCATGCCCAGAGATCTGCGGTCAGGGGACTTTTGAAAATCCGTCCATTCAGATAGTAGAAGCAGGCGAGAGCGCCGATTCCGAAGACGTCATAATCTGTGCGCAGAAACCATGCGGCAGCGGCAGAAGCGAAGACGGTCAGAATCTGAAGCAGTACGGCGGGAAGCCGGACCGGGTCGGATCTGCTCCGGATGGTGTCCAGAAAGCAGAACATCAGAAGCCCCAGCAGAAGGGTAAATACGGTGTTCTGCCAGCGGGGATCGAAAAACTGACCCGACATGGCAAGATTGAAGGGAATTTCCGAAACGAGAGCGAGCAGCGCGACGCGGATCATGTATTTTCGAAGATTCCGGGTGTGGAAATAGCCCTCTGCCAGAAGGAGACAGAAAAGAGGAAAGGCCAGTCTGCCGATGATGTTATCCAGGACAAAATACAGGGAAGAGTCCAGCTCTGCCTGAAAGACCTTCGCGAAATGGTCCAGAAACATGCTGACGCACGCGATGATTTTCAGCTCATTACCGCTCAGCGATATTTTTTTTGCGGGATGCGGATGAAACAGATTCTTCATAAATTAAATCCTTTCGTCAATCATTGGCGGAAACCCACTACCTTCAGGTGGTGGGAGGAGCCTTATAAATCTTTAGCCATCAACCCTGACTCTCAATATGCTTTTGTATAGTCGCTGACGATACTTCTCCAATACTGCAAGCAAAGTATCCATCTGACCAAAGTATCCTTTTCTTCCAATACTGTTGAGACAGAAACGAACCATACTTTTGCCATAGGTAATATGTTGTTTCTTGCTTTACAATCTTAACAATGTCGCAAACCCTATCAGTCGTATCATAACTTATTAAGAAATGTATGTGGTCTTTGTCTGTTTCCATAGCAATTATTTCGTAGTCCCGAGTATTGGCTATATCAAAAATCTTTTGCTTAACATCGTCAGCAATTGAACCTTTTAATAGTTGCTTACGATATTTACAAGAACTATATGTACTTTTAGGCTGTATTTTCGTCTGTTATGACGATTATATCTATTTCTCATAGTTTACCTCTGATAGTTATTGACTTTCACTAACTGCGATTATACTATATTTAGTGAAATGTCAACAAAAGGAGTACATCTATGGAACAGATGACGATAACAGCGAAAGTTCAAATAGTCGCCACTGATACAGACAAGGTTTTGCTTGATGAAACTATGTCTGTTTATCGTGATGCCTGTAATTATGTTTCAAACTATGTATTCCAAACTCATGATTTAAAGCAGTTTTCACTTAATAAGGTTTTGTATTCTACTTTAAGAGAAAAATTTGGCCTTAAATCTCAAATGGCTCAGTCCGTCTTGAAAACGGTCATTGCAAGATATAAAACTATTCTTGAAAATCAAAAGGAGTGGATACGGCCAGCCTTCAAGAAACCTCAGTATGATTTGGTCTGGAATAGAGATTATTCTTTAACGAAAAACTGTTTTTCTGTGAATACGCTTAATGGTCGTGTTAAATTGCCATATTTCACTGAAGGCATGTCTAAATATTTTGACCCCACAATTTATAAGTTTGGTACTGCTAAGCTCATAAACAGGCATGGCAAATATTATCTTTACATACCGGTAACTTATGACGTGGAAGAAAGTAATATTTCTGACATTTGTAATGTTGTAGGCATTGACAGAGGGATTAACTTCGTTGTTGCAACCTATGACAGTAATCACAAGTCTGGATTTGTTAGCGGGAAAGCTATCAAGCAAAGACGCGCTAGCTATTCCAAACTTCGCAAAGAACTCCAAACGCGACGGACACCTTCGGCAAGAAGAAGACTGAAAGCTATCGGTCAGCGAGAAAACCGTTGGATGCAGGATGTGAACCATTGTGTATCAAAGGCACTCGTTGAATCCAATCCAAAGCATACTCTTTTCGTACTTGAAGATTTGACAGGTGTTCGTAATGCCACAGAACGTGTGAAAACAAAAAATCGCTATGTTTCTGTATCGTGGGCGTTTTATGACTTCGAACAAAAATTAATTTACAAAGCAAAACAGAATCAATCTTCTGTAATAAAAGTTGACCCTCGTTACACAAGTCAGTGCTGTCCTATCTGCGGACATACTGAAAAGGCTAACCGTAACAAGAAGATACATTTGTTTGCTTGCAGGAACTGTGGCTATCAATCAAATGATGACCGTATTGGAGCTATGAATCTGTATCGTATGGGAATAAACTATCTTGCTGATAGTCAAGTACCTGATGCAGTTGCAGCAGAGTAAACTTTGCTGCAAGGGGTGCTGTCAACCACCCCCATGATGTAACGCCACTTTAGATAGCAGTATCTATTGGGGTTAAAGGTCGGAGACGTAAGTCGTTAGTACGACTGGGCAGTTACAAGCCCATGACCTTTAGGTCGTGGGTAGTTGACAGCTACCTGTGGATACGGACGTCCTGCAGGCGGTCGTCAAAATCAGGAAACACGCATATCCTGCAGGCAAAGTGTCAAAAAGTTCTGCAAGGCCAATAATGAAAACCATTATACCATAAAGTGACGCCGGGTAAATCCTACAAAATCCGGAAAAATTATTTGTGGATAGTGACGTACTTTACCGGCTTGAAAAAGGTGCAGGCGCGTTATATTCTTAAACCATCAAATCCATCACACATTTCTACACAGATTCCCAGACAACTCACTTATACCCACAGGCAAGCCTGTGGATTTCCCCGCTAAACATTTATGACCTGTATGAACATGTCTGCTCGAATGAAAGAATAAAGATATATGTCTGCCTGAATGAAAGAATGAGTCTAAAGATACACGTCTGCTCGAATGAAAGAATAAGCCTATGAATACACGTCTTCTTGTACTGGTTCTGGCAGAGGGAGCCGCGCTTTCTGACCTGAAGGAGGAGAAAATTCCGAACAGATGGGTTCTGACCGGACTTCTTCTCAGTCTCACAGGGCAGATCCTGTTTTGCCGGGAAAGCCGGTGGCATCCGGAATTCCTGTCTGCGCTGATTCCTTTTCTGCTTCTGATCCCCTTTTATCTGTTCCGGATGATCGGAGCAGGCGATATCAAGCTTCTGATGGTGACCGGGATTTTCATGAAGCCCGGCCAGATGCTCCTGTTGCTTCTGTTTACATTTCTGCCGGCAGCCGTGTATGCCGTTCTGCATTTGTGCCTCTCACCGTCCGGTTCGGACCGATTCCCCATTTTTGACCGATTCCATTCTATGAAGAGATACGTATATACATTTTCGGGTTCCGGAGGTCTGGAACCATACTGGAAGAGCAGCCGACCGGAAGAACGGGTGCATCTGGCAGTTTTTATATTCGGCGCGCTGATTCCATGGGCTGCGGGATGGTACTGAGGAGGGCAGGACAGAGCCGTGGGGCCGTGCCATAGAGCGCGGGACTGAGGAAGGACAGAGCCGTGGGGCCGTGCCATAGAGCGCGGGACTGAGGAGAGAAGGACAGAGCTGTGAGGGTGTGCCATGGGCGGGATGGTACTGAGGAGGGATGGACAGGGCCGTGCGGTCGTGCCATGGCGGTCTGTGTCAGAAAAAATCCGGAAGGAGGAGAATTTGATGCGAAAAGTACTTGCGGTGTGCGACACGGAGAGAGAATACGCGGTTCGCTTTATGAACTATTTAACGGAAAAGCAAAATCTTCCATTCGAGATCCGGAGTTTTACTTCGGTAGAAACGCTCAGAGAATTTACGCTTGAACATCATATTGAGATTCTGCTGATTTCAGAAAGGGCGGCCGATGATGAGATACGTCAGATGGATATCGGGACGGTGATGATTCTGGCAGAGGACGGCTCCGGCCTTCCGGAGGAGGGATTCCCGGAAGCCGCGAATTGCCGGCAGATTTACAAATATCAGAGCCAGAGCCGTGTAGTCAGAGAAGTCATGGACTGCTACGGAGCGGAGAAAGCCGCGACGGAGCCGGAGGTCATCGCAAAGCCGTCCTGTATTAGAACGGGGATATGCTCCGTGTCGGATCCGGGGCAGAAGGTGATTTTTTCCATGATATACGGACGGATTCTGTCGGAAAGATTTCCGAGCCTGTATCTGAACCTGGAGCCCAGATCCGGTATGGAGCAGTTTATTCCCGAAAAGGGGGAGAGTATGCGGACGCTCAGCGATCTGATGTATTTTTACCGACGCGGGAGAAGCGGTCTGATTTATCAGCTGAGTACAATGCTGCGCAAATTCGGCTCTCTCGATTATCTGCTTCCAGTGAGGGATGCGTCGGATATCGGGGAGATGACGGAGGATCAGTGGACGGGGATGCTTGGCGAGCTGACGCGAACCAGTACATACCGCAGAATCCTTCTGGATCTGGACTGGAAGATGAACGGGTTTGACGAGCTGATGCAGGGCTGTGAGGAGATCTACGTCATCGCGCATGACGATCCTGTTTCCAGAATGCGGAACCAGGCGTTTGCCGCCGAGCTGGAGGAGCGTGCAGGCAGAGAAAAAATACGGGAGGTGATCCTTCCGGATCCGGACTCTGCTCCCGGAAATGATGATTTCCTGGAGAGACAGCTGTCCGGGAGGCTGGGAAGGATCATACGGGGATGCATGGATTTCAGTGAGATGACGGAGGAGGGAAAGCGGTGCGGAACGAGGATATCTTTGAGAGAATACGGGCCGGCCTGATGGATCATCTGGAAGAAAATCCGGATCTGGAAGATGAGGAAATACAGGAACTTATTGATGATCTGATCCTGAATGATTCATCGTCTTCCCCGATGTCTCTGGCCGAGAAGGAACAGCTGCACAAATCGCTTTTCTATTCGGTCCGCAAGCTGGATGTCCTGCAGGAGCTGATGGATGATCCGGAGATCACGGAGATTATGGTGAACGGGTATCGTCATATCTTTTATGAGAAGGGAGGGAGACTCTATTCCTGGAAACGTCATTTTGCTTCGCGAGAGAGGCTGGAGGATGTGATCCAGCAGATTGTGGGCAGGTGCAACCGGGTGGTAAATGAACAGAGACCGATCGTAGACGCGAGGCTTCCGGATGATAATGGTTCGCGGGTGAATGTGGTCATGAATCCGATTGCGCTCGACGGACCGATTCTTACGATACGACGTTTTCCGGAGGAGGCTGTGACGCTTGAGCATTTGATCCGGTGGGGAAGTGTGACGAGAGAGGCGGCAGTTTTTCTGAAGGACCTTGTGGAGGCGAGGTATTCGATGCTTATCGGGGGTGGAACGTCGACAGGAAAGACGACATTTCTGAATGCGCTGTCATCCTGTATTCCATCGGAGGAGCGCATCATTACGATCGAGGATAACGCCGAACTTCAGCTTCAGGGCATTCCGAATCTGGTTCGGATGGAGGCGAGAGACGCAAACCTGGAGGGAGGTCATGCCATAACGATCCGGGATCTGATTAAAGCTGCTCTCAGAATGCGGCCGAGCCGGATCATCATCGGAGAGGTGAGAGGAGCGGAGGCAGAGGATTTTCTGATGTGCCTGAACACAGGGCACTCCGGAAGTCTGGGGACAGCACACGCCAATAGTGTGAGGGATATGATATCGAGGCTCGAGATGATGGTCCTGATGGGAGAGCAGCTTCCGGTTCCCGTGATCCGCAGACAGATTGTGTCCGGAGTTGAGATCATGATTCATCTGACAAGAGAGGCGGACGGGAAACGGCAGCTCGGGGAAATCGCAGAGCTTTCCGGGATGAAGGGAGAGGAGCCGGAGATCCGTACCCTGTTTGAAAGGGACAGAGAAGGAGTGCTGAGAAAGGTCAATGAACTTGGAAATCGTGAAAAACTGGAAAAGCTCTGGCGGAGGCGCAGCCTCCCGTGAGGAAGATCGAAAAGGAGGAACATCAGGCAGAAAAGTTCTCAAAGAACGTTCTGGAGAAGGAGAAAAGAAGGAAGGACGCTGGAGAAAGACCGTAGAGGCGGAAGGAGCAGGAAGAAAAAGAAAGACCGAAGGGGCGGAAGGGCCAGGCAGAAAAAGAAAGACCGCATGGGCGGGAAGGGCAGGCGGATCCTATGAAATAAGAGGGGCGAAAAGAATACGCAGGACAGGAAGGACGGACTACCGGGTTTACACGTTTTCACCTGTGGAGCTTCTGAAGTACGGATTCATCGGAATGCTGCTGGGAGTGTGCGTGGTATGGCTGTGCTACCATTCCCTCTTTGCTGCCCCGGTGGCTGTTCCGGTCATGGTCTTCTATGTTCTCGCGAAGAAGAAGCAGAAGCGGGAGGAAAGGCAGCGGCTGCTGAATTATCACTTCCGGGATTTTCTGTCTTCTCTTCATACGAATCTTCTGGCCGGCTATTCTCTGGAAAATGGTGTCCGCATGTCGGCATCTGATCTCACAAAATTGTATGGAAGGAGGGATCCGCTTGCAGCAGAACTGAAGGATATTACAGGGCAGATGCGGTTCGGAAAGCCGGTAGAGCAGCTGTTCCTTGAACTCGGAACGCGGAGCGGAGTGGAGGATATCATGAATTTCAGCGAGGTTCTGGTGATCGCAAAGCGGACCGGCGGGGATATGAGTCATATTCTGGAGTCAACGTGGAGAAATATCTGCGAGAAGATCGATACCCGGCAGGAAATTGACACGGTTACGGCTTCCAGACGATATGAGCAGAGCATCATGAGCTTCATGCCGGCGGGGATTATTTTGTACATGCGGGTGACATTTGAAGGATTTTCAGACAAAATCTACGGAAATCCGGCAGGCGCCGTTCTGATGACCTTCTGTCTGATCCTGTATGCAGGAGCATTTGCGGCGGGAAGAAAGATGTGCAAAATCGAGGTCTGAGCATTGAGGAATATACAGGTAGCATGAAGTAAACCCTTGTACGATAAGTTGTGTCACACACTGTATAAGGTCAGCTAATGGCAGGAGCATTGTATAAGTATGTGGTGTGGGAAAGGAGGCAGAATTGATAAAAATGGTGCTTCCGGCAGCTACAGCAGCGGCTGTCATCTGGCTTTTCCGTCATCAGAAAATATCCGGCGTCTTTTTTCTGATTTTAATCATCAGTACCGCGGCTGCGGGAGTGGTGGTCTTCCGGGAGATACGGGAGGGAGACTGGGAAACGGTGAAATCCGTCAGGAGAACATCGGGGGAAGCTGCGGGAGAACAGGTGGAGCTGGCCGTCGCGTCCGGAAGGGGCGAAAAAGAGGAAATCACAATTGAGATACCGCAACAGAGTTATTCGTCTCGGGAAGCGGAAGCAGAGATCCGGAAGGAGATGCAGGCACTGGACGAGAGGATTCTGGGAAAGAATGCAGATTTCGGGCGGATTGAGTGGAACCTGGAACTTCCGGAGAACTTTACGAACCCGTCGATGACGGTGGAGTGGTCTACGGACCGCCCGGATCTCGTCAGCTGGGAGGGCGTTCTCTCTCCGGAGATTCCGGAGGTCGGAGATAAGGTGACATTAACCGGAAAACTTTCTCTGTCCGGAAAAGAGGAAGAATATCAGAGGGTGATGACTGTATATCCCTCAAGAGAAAAGGAGGCGGTACAGGAAAGAATTCAGAAGGAAAGTGAAGCGCTGAATGAGAGAGCCGCAAAGAATGGAAGAGATCTGTCGGAGGAATACCTGCTTCCGGAGCGGGCGGACGGAGAGAAGCTGACCTGGTACAGGAAAATCAGTCATAAGGGAGCTTATCTCTGCATGATCATTCTTCTGGTTGGAATTGCTCCTTTTTTTGCGGGAAAGGACAGAAAGGAGAAAGCAGAACAGAAACGAAGGAAGCTCCTCACCAGTCAGTATCCGGAACTGGTAAGCAAGCTGCAGCTGCTTACGGCAGCGGGCCTCAGCGTGAGAAAGGCGATGGAGAGACTTGGAAGGGAGTACCGAGAAGTCGGCATAACCGTGGCGGAAATGAATAATGGGGTGTATGAGCAGGACGCTCTGACACACTTCGGAGAGAGATGCGGCACACCGGAGTACAGAAAGCTGGCTCTGCTTCTCGCCCAGAGCCAGAAAAAGGGAGGCAGCCAGCTGTCAGGGATGCTTGAAAAAGAAGTGCAGGAAGCATTTGAGACCCGGAAAAGACGCGCAAGAGCGGAGGGAGACCGGGCTGCCATACGCATGGTCTTTCCGATGTTTGTCATGCTTGGAATTGTACTGCTTATCATCATCATTCCGGCGACAATGCAGCTCTGACGAAATCCGGATGAGATTCAGGAAAACGCCATGCCCCGCAGGCGGTACGCCACCAATGTGCACAAAGCATGGAAGAAGTATCTACGGGAACATGAACAAAGCCAGGGGAAAGTATCTCTGAGAAAAGGAGGACAAAATGAAAAAACTGCGAAAGATGCTGAGGGCTTTTTTGATGGAAGAAGATGGAATCAGCACGGTGGAAATCATACTGATCATTGTGGTGCTGATTGGACTTGTGATTATCTTCAAGAGTCAGCTGACAAGTCTGGTGTCTAGTATTCTGAGCAAGATTACAAGTAAAAGTCAGGGGATCTGAGGGGGATCGATGATGGACGGCACGCGGTGATTGTTAGCGGAAAAACGCAGAAAGAACAATACGGAGCGGGGAATTGCTAACAGATAACCGGAGGAAGAGCGATGAGGGGCAAGATGCGGAAATTGTTAACGGATAACCGAAGAGAGAGGATGAGCCGGGGCAGTATCACACTGTTTGTCAGCATGCTGCTGTTGGTTCTCCTGGGGTTGATTTTTGCGGGACTGAAGTCCATGCGGCAGGCTGCGGCGAGAGCCGCGACTGCCAGTGCCCTGGAGCAGGGATTGTATTCGGTATTTGCGCAGTACGACCGCGAGCTGTTTGAGGATTATGGACTGCTGTTTCTGGACGGAGGGTACGGGACATCCGGTCTCCGTCTGGATGAGGTGCTCCGGGAGACGGAGACGTACTCGGAGTATGTCCTGGATCCGACGAAGAATAACCTGACGGGAGGAGGAAATCTGCTGAGCATCCGGCTGAACAGAGAAAATTGCTCGGTGACGGGTTATGTCCTGGCGACCGATCAGGAAAATACCGCCTTTCGAAGGCAGGTGTGTGAACAGATGAAGCTCCAGGCCGGAGCGGAACTGCTGAAAAAAATATCAGAGGGAATATATGAGGATGGAGAAAAGGCGGACGGGCTGAAAAAGCAGGCCGGAACGTACCGGACGGAAAATGCGCAGGAGTATTATGACAGAGATGTTGCCGAGGGGCTGTGCCGTCCGGTGCCTTCGGTCGAACAGAGCGGGGAAGAATCGGAAGAAATCTCGGCGGAAGAAATCGCAGAGGGATTCGGCGGCAATGTCGTGCCGGTCTGGGAGAACCCACTTCTTTCTTACCAGCTCCTCCGGGGGAAAGGCCTGCTGAAGCTTGTGTTCGGAGAAAATGAACCCGGTCTTTCCCGGAAAAGCATTGGAGCAGGAGAACTGCTGAGCGACAGAGAACATTCTCTGGGGATGGGGATGACGCCTTCGAAATGGGAAGGACCGATGGAAAAACTTCTGATCCAGGAATTTCTGATCGAGGACTTTCCGTGCTTTCAAGACGGAGAACAGCAGAAGCCGCTTTTATACCAGGCAGAGTACGCGATAGGCGGGAGGAGAAATGACCGGGACAATCTGAAACTGGTACTTTCGAAGATGCAGGTTCTAAGAGCGGCGTCCAATATGATTTTTCTGATGACAGACCCGGATAAAAGAGCACAGGCGGATCTGCTGGCAGCCGGAATCAGCGCAGGACTTCTGAACCCGGAGCTTGCGCCTGTTCTGGCATTTGCGATCCGGGTGGCGTGGGCGTACGGAGAGTCTGTTCTGGATCTTCAGGTTCTGACTCAGGGCGGAAAAATACCGCTCGTAAAGACGGCGGAATCCTGGCAGCTGTCAATCGAAAATATCGGGAGATTCACATCTGCGGCAGGAAATGAGAGAAAATCCTCTCTGACCGGTCTGGAATACAGGGACTATCTGAGAATTCTGCTTTTGGGCGAAGGAACGGAAAAGCTGACGGAGAGAATCATGGATCTGACGGAACTCAATATCCGAACCCATGAGGGGAAGAAGAACTTCCGTCTGGATCACTGTATCGATGCCGTGAATGTCGAAATCGGAACCTCCGTCGGTACCAATACCTATACCGCGGAGAGAAGTTACGGGTATGATATGTAGCTTGCTAACCATACCGGGGAGAGAAGCTGCGGGTATGATATGTAGCTTGGTAGCTTGCTAACCATACCGGGGAGAGAAGCTATGGGTATGATATGCAGCCTGCAAACCATACGGAATCCGGCGGGGTGTCTCCCGCTTTGCGGGAGGGTCCAAAATCCCCACACCCGAAACGACAAAAGAATGATTACTATACTATAAGAAAGGACATGAGATAATTCTGCGAATGCATTTCCGGATCTGAACGTATTCGGGAGGCAGCCCGGCGGATTCCGTACAGAAAACAACCATGCCCCGCAAGAGGGGCGCCACAAGCTGTATAAACCAGCTACTCCGTTGCTTCGCAACTCTCGCAGCTGCCGCTGTGACCAACTTCACCGGTCTGCCGCGGCGCTCGTCCACCGCTTTCCACTTCGTGTGAGTGGATCAGAAGGTTTCGCTGACCGGATGGATTCTTTCACCCAGAAGCACGGATTTTCAGGCAACCGCATAGATTTTTTTGGCAGGGGATAAAAATGAAAACAAAAGCAAAAACAGAGAGAAAAAAGGACAGGTGGAGACGGGGAAGTCTGACCGTGGAAGCGGCATGGTCGGTTCCGTTGTTTTTTCTCTGCGTGACGTCACTGATCTGCATGATGGATATTTACGGGATGTATGTGAAAAGGATGATTCATCTTCAGGAAGCGGTCGAAAAAGCAGGGGCGGTTACGGGGTTGACCGGTTCTTATGCGGGACCGGCTGTCATTGATCTGTGTGAGCCGGTCTATTACAAGCCGGAATGGTTTCCGGTTCCGATTCCGGGAAGAAGCGTTGCTGTAAGAGGGAGAGTTCATGCATGGACGGGAAGAGATCCCGAGGAGAACAGCGGACTTCCTTCCGAGGAGGAAAATCGTCTCGTTTATGTGACAGAATACGGAAGTGTCTATCACACCCGTTCGGAATGTACGTATCTGGAGCTTCAGATACGGCGAGTGCCTGCGGCGCTGGTTCCGGGGATGAGAAATGCCGGAGGGGGACGGTATCACGCGTGTGAGAAATGTGTCGGCAGGGGAGGGATGCACGGTCTTGTCTATATTACCGGAGAGGGAGAGTGTTATCACAATTCTTCGCGTTGCAGCGGGCTTACGAGAAAGGTTCATCTTGTGCCGGCTTCGGAGGCGGAAGGAATGCATATCTGCAGTCGATGTGCGGCAAAGGACAGAGCAGAAGCAGCGTAAAGCGGGAGAGCGGGGCCTGTGTAAAAGCATTGGAAAAGGCAGAGGAGAGTCGGAATGAGGTGCTGGAGTGTGGGAATGATCTTGCTGATTCTGACGGTAAATGGTCTGCTGGATCTGAAAACACGTCGGATTTTTCCAGGCTTTACGCTTCTGCTGCTTCTGGCCGGTATCATCGCGCGTAAAGGCGTCGATCTGACTGCATTGTTCCCGGGGCTTCTTTTTCTGCTGGCAGCCGTTCTGACAAAGGAAAGGGTGGGCGGGGGAGATGGCATTGTCCTTCTCGCATGTGGAGCGTGGAGCGACCTGATTGCCGTGTGCAGGATTCTTATTCCTGCAATCATCGGAGTGCTTCTGACAGGAGTTATTGTGAAGGCGGCACGTTCGGACGGGAAAGTCACGCTGCCGTTTGTCCCGTTTCTATGGCTGTCGTTTATGATATTGCTTGTTTCGGGCGTTTTTTCCGGATCCGTGTGGTTTGGCCGTCAATGAAAGAGATTTCCTAAATGACAGATATTCAAGGGAGGAATGGTAATGAAGGTGGTGATCCAAACAGATTCACACTTGTAAGTCCAAGGCGTTCAAAGAATGTACAATTACAAGCTGCACCTGGCAATCAGAACCCCAGAGCTTGCCTGCGGGAGCAGTCAGGTGACGAGGAGGAAAAATGTGAGCAGAAAGAAGAATCGGAAGTATGCTGCCGTGCGTGAGAAGGCAGCATGGTTCGCGCGGGGAAGCATGACGGTGGAGGCGTCGGTTATTGTTCCGGTGACGGTGCTGGTGACGGCGGTGCTTATTGTTCTGTGTTTCTACGTGCATAACAGGAACTGGTATCTGGCGGCGGCAGCGGAGGTGTGTCTTGCCGGGAACAGCCGGTATGACCGGGATATCGACGCGCAGAGTGTGGCGGCAAGAAAGGCGGAGGAGAGAATGGATGCGCAGGTTATACCGGCTTCGAGACCGGCGGTTGATGTCAGCTGCAGAAGGGGAGGAACGTCGGTCTCCTTCTCCAATCAAACCTTCGCGGCGTTTCAGGATATTTTCAATCTGTCGGTCAGCGCGGATGTGGATAAGGTAACCCCGGTCGAAGAGCTCAGGGCTTCCAGAACCGTAAGGAAAGCTCTCGGGAGATAAAACACGAATAAATGTGGCACCTGTGGATTGCGGGAGTGCGAAGCACGGAGTAATCCGCAGCTTATACAGTTTGTGGCACGACTTATCGTATGGACGTTTACTGGATGATCCGCAGAAAAGGGGGCGAGAGGATGAAAATCGAGAGCAGTCGGGATATTTATCACAATTACAGGATCCTTTCAGACGGAAAGACTCCGGACGTTCACAGCTATACGGTCAGAATGCTGACAGAGAATCATATACCGGGTTTTCTGGATTGTCACATTCAGGAAATTGATTCGAGCACAAGGTACCTCTATGATGTGACCTCGATGCAGACACTGGAGGATATTCTGGAGACCGAGAAGATCACGGGACAGCTTCTGGAACAGCTGTATTCCTCTGTACTGGCAGCAATCGGAAATCTTGAGGAATTTCTTCTGGATGAAAACGGGATACAGATGAGTCCGGAGCTTATTTTTCTCAATGCGGAGAGAACGCGGATCTACTTTATATATTATCCGGATGAAGAAGAGCCTTTTTCCGAGCAGATGAAAAGACTCGGAGAAATGATTCTTCCGCATCTGGATCACGGGGACAAGAAATCGGTGATCATGGGCTATGCCTTTTACCAGAAGGCGGCGGAGGGAAACATTTCAGCCGGGGAGTTTCAGAAACTTATTGAGGAATGCCGGCCGGATCCGGTGCCGGAGAGCAAGGGAGTGTCAGAAGAGGAAGAAAGAGAACGACGGGAAAAGCGGGAAAGAATCCTGGATGAATTTTTTGAGGAAGATGAAAAAAGTTCCGGGGAAGGTCTGTTTGCAGGGATTCGAAACTGGTTTTCACGCAGAAGACGGGAAAAAGGGAAAAATGATGAAGAGGGAGCGGCAATCATGCGTGATTTTTTCCCGGATGGGAAAAGGCAGGAGCAGGCGAACCAGTCGGAGGATTCCCATGCAAATGAGGTGGATGCAATTTCCGGAAAATTACCGGTAGAAATGGCAGGCAGATTATCAACCGGAAGATCTGAAAGGAGTGCCGATCATGTCGCTGACGATGAGGACGGCTGGAAGGAAACCGTACTTCTGGCATCGGGAAAGCAGGAGAGAGAGGAACGGAGGGCTCAGGCCCTTCTGCTGCCGGAAGGCCGGGAACAGGATTCAGGAGGCGGGAGCGGAAACGTCCGGACAGACAGGCTTGAACTGTGGAAGAGGAACCATATTCTGGGGAAGAGCAGAAAATCTGCGGATCTGATTCTGAATGTGCCAACCGTGAGCAGAATACATGCCAGGTTTGTGTATCGGGAAAATGGTTACTGGATTATCGACCTGAACTCCAAAAACGGAACCTTCCGGAACGGCGAGCTGCTCGTTTCCGGAGAGGCATATCCGCTTCAAGACGGCGACCGGCTGCGTTTTTCGGATCAGTGTTTTACGTATCACAGGGCAGGGATTGTTCAACCGCCGCCGGAAAGTGTATAATGAAGCAGGTATACAGGGATGTATATTGAATTCATGCAAACAGACAGGGAGGACAATATCATGAATGATTGTATTTTCTGTAAAATCGCAGCAGGCGAGATTCCGTCGGCGACAATTTATGAAGATGATGATTTCCGGGTGATTCTGGATCTCGGACCGGCGACGAAGGGACATGCGCTTATTCTTCCGAAAAAGCATTACGCTGATATTACGGAGATTCCGGAGGATCTCTTATCCAGAGCGGCTGTGCTCGCGAAGAAGATCGTGACCTTTATGATGAAGGCGCTTCCGTGTGATGGCTATAATGTGGTTCAGAACAACGGAGAAGCTGCCGGACAGACCGTATTTCATTTTCACATTCACCTGATCCCGAGATACAACGGGGACGGAGCCGGTGTTACATGGAAGCCGGGAACGCTGACAGACGAGGCTAAGAAGGAGATTCTGGAGAAGGCAAAGGATCTTAAGTAAGGCTTCGTTCATCTGGAATGAAGGAACATGACTGATCCCGAGAGAAACAAACGTGGCGGATGACTGCTTCTGAGCGAAAGGCGACGTGACAGAAGACTGCTTCTGAGCGAAAGACAACATGACAGAAGACTGTTTCCGGCAGAACCTTTTGAGACATGAATGAAAAAAGAGCCTGACACGGCGGGAAAAATAATACCGGCCGTGTCAGGCTCGCCCTATCAGGGGATTTCTTCTCTTTATCGGTCCGGTGGTTCCCTCACCGGCCCGACTTCCCTCTTGTCTTATCCTCGACGTGCGGGCGATTTTGGGAGGGAAGTTTATATATCCGACTGCCGTCAATACGATCTTCCATCGCTTACTCGTCCCTTCATGGGTTTTGGGAGGGGAGTTTATATTTCCGGCTGTCGTCTGTTCGGCTATTTTGTGTATTCCCGGATGAGATTCAGGATCATCTGAATCGAATCGGTATGTTTGCTGTTCTTCATTGCGGAGATATAGGTATCCCTGTTGTCATGAAGTTTCTGTACGGCGGAGAGGAGAGTGTCTTTGGTCAGATTTTCCTCTTCGATTACCTCGCTGTATCCCTGCTTTTCAAAAGAACGCGCATTCAGAATCTGGTCGCCGCGGCTGGCGTTCGCGGAAAGCGGAATGAGGAGATTCGGAATGGCAAGGGTGCTGATTTCACAGATTGCGTTTGCTCCCGCGCGGGAGATGATCAGATCCGCCATAGCGAAAAGATCGGGCAGCTCTTCCTTGATATATTCATACTGGCGGTATCCATCAGTATAATCCAGAGAGTGGTCGAGATTTCGCTTGCCGCACAGATGCACAACCTGATATTGCTTCAGGAGTTCCGGGAGAGCTTCGCGGACATGGTTGTTTACATTCACGGATCCAAGGCTTCCGCCCATCACGAGAATGACCGGCTTATCGTGGGAAAGACCGGTGAAGGAATAGCCGCGCTCTGCGCTGCCCTCTCTCAATTCTTTCCGGATCGGCGTACCGGTAACAACAGCCTTGCCTTCAGGCAGGCTAGAGAGCGTCTCCGGAAAATTGCAGCAGACCTTGGAAGCATAGGGAATGCATATTTTATTTGCGAGACCTGGGGTCATGTCCGATTCATGAATGATTACCGGAACCTTGCAGTGTTTCGCCGCGAGGACGACCGGGACTGCTACGAAACCGCCTTTTGAAAACACAATGTCCGGACGAATTTTTTTCATCAGTTTTCTTGCTTCAAAGATGCCCTTCACCACACGAAAGGGATCCGACAGATTCTTGGGATCGATGTATCGGCGCAGTTTTCCGGTAGATATTCCGTAATAGGGAATCCCCTCGGCCTCAATCAGGCTCTTTTCAATTCCGTTGTAGGAACCGATGTAGGAAATCTCGTATCCCAGTTCCTTCAGGCCTGGAATCAGGGCTATATTCGGAGTTACATGACCGGCGGTACCGCCGCCTGTGAGAACGATGTGCTTCATCAATTGGCCTCCATAGATGCTGTGAGTAATATCGGAACAGATTGTATTCCTTTCAGAAGCATTCTAGCTGATTTTATGAAAGAAATCAATTCCCGGCGATCATACCGGTCCTGCCATTCCGCGGAGGCCATACCGCTCCTGTTATTCCGCAGACATCATATCGGTCCAGTTACTGTATGCAACGATTTGTCTCTGTTCGCGCGTAACAGCTCAGACAAGTCACGAGCAGATCATCACCATGCCCCTCAAGAGGGTATCACAATGTATATAAATGTCCCGCGTTACTTTGTAGCTTCACAGCTTCTGCGCCGCTGACAGGTATTCACATCCTCTTGTAAATGCGGTGGGCAGTAGATTATAATTGAATCAGCATTCGCATCAGGTTTCTTATTGGTTCTATAAGCTGCGGATTGGGGGATTGTTTATGAAACTTACATTTTTGGGGGCAGCACATGAGGTGACCGGCAGCTGTTATTATCTTGAGGCGGCCGGAAGAAGGTTTCTTGTTGATTGCGGGATGGAACAGGGAAAAAATATCTACGAGAACAAACCGCTTCCGATCCCGGCGTCAGAGCTCGATTTTGTGCTTTTGACGCACGCGCATATCGATCACTCGGGCAACCTTCCGGTTCTTTATTCGAGAGGATTCCGGGGACCGATATACACGACGGAGGCAACAGCGGATCTTTGCGACATTATGCTCCGCGACAGCGCGCATATTCAGGAATTCGAGGCTGAATGGAGAAACCGGAAGGGAAAACGGGCCGGGAAGGAAACGTATATGCCGCCATATACGATGAAGGATGCCATCGGCGCGATTGACCTGCTTGTCGGAAAACCTTATAATGAGATTCTCTGTCCGGCAGAGGGGATCAAAATCCGGTTTATCGATGCCGGACATCTGCTCGGCTCTGCCAGTATTGAAATGTGGCTGACGGAGGGAGAGATCACCCGGAAGCTCGTTTTTTCCGGAGACATCGGGAATCTGAATCAGCCGCTCATCCGCGACCCTCAGTATATTCATGAGGCGGACTATGTTATCATGGAATCTACCTATGGAGACAGGAGTCACGGTCCGGTTCCGGATTACGTATCATCACTCGCAGACGTGATCCAGAAGACCTTTGACCGGGGCGGCAATGTGGTGATTCCGTCCTTCGCAGTCGGCAGAACGCAGGAGATGCTCTATTTTATCCGGCAGATCAAGGAAAACCAGATGGTGCGCGGACATGGCGATTTTCCGGTGTATTTGGACAGTCCGCTCGCAATTGAGGCGACAACCGTTTTCCAGAGACACCCCGCAGAATGCTATGATGAAGAAGCGGGAAGGCTGATCAAACAGGGGATCAATCCGATAGCCTTCTCAAATCTGAAGACGTCAATTACCGCAGCGGACTCAAAGGCGATCAATTTTGACGAGACTCCGAAGGTAATCATATCCGCCAGCGGTATGTGTGATGCCGGACGTGTGAAGCATCACCTGAAGCATAACCTCTGGAGACCGGAGTGCACGGTACTGTTCGTGGGCTACCAGGCTGTGGGCACCCCCGGCCGCGCTATTGTTGACGGGGCGGAGAGTATCCGGCTGTTCGGCGAGGAGATAGCGATACGGGCACACATTCAGGTCCTGCCCGGGATCAGTGGCCATGCGGATAACGAGGGACTGATGAGATGGGCTTCCGCGTTCACGGAAAAACCGGCAAAGGTGTTTGTGTGTCATGGAGAAGATGCTGTGACAGAGATTTTTGCGGAGCGGCTGCGGAAGGAACTCGGGTATGATTCCTATGCGCCGTTCAGCGGAACGGTATTCGATCTCGCCACAGGGCAGATCGTTGAAGCGCCCGCGGGTGTTCTAATTTCGAAGGAATCCGGTGGATGCGGAAAGGCGTCCCACCGCAGGGCTGCCGCCGTTTATGAGCGCCTTGTTGGAGCGGGTCAGAGACTTCTGGCGGTAATTCGCCGGAATGAGGGAGGCGCGAATAAGGATCTGGCGAAGTTTACGGACCAGATCAATGCTCTCTGTGACAAATGGGACAGATGAGTGTGCCGAGAGGCAAATCAATATAACAGGAGAATATTTTATGAGTTTAATTGGAATTATCGGAGCTATGGAATCGGAAGTAGCAGAGCTGAAGAACCTGATGAGTGAGACCGACATCCGGGAAAAGGCAGGAATGAAGTTTTACCGCGGCGTTCTTGAAGGAAAACCTGCCGTTGTGGTGCAGAGCGGTGTCGGAAAGGTAAATGCCGCAATGTGCACACAGATTCTGGTGGATGATTTTCATGTAGATTATATAATCAATACAGGAATCGCGGGAAGCCTTCAGAACAAAATTGATATCGGAGACATTGTTCTGTCTTCCGAGGCCGTGCAGCATGACATGGACGCAACAGTATGGGGCTACCAGCCGGGACAGGTTCCCGGCATGGACGTCTACCGTTTTCCGGGTGATGAGAAGCTGATCGGGCTGGCAGAAGAGGTAAATGCGGAGGTGAACCCCGAGATTCACACCTTCCGCGGAACGGTAGTCAGCGGTGATCAGTTCATTTCGGATCATGAGGTGAAGACAAGACTCGCGGAGAACTTTCATGGATACTGCGCAGAGATGGAGGGGGCATCCATCGCCCAGACTGCGTGGAGAAACGGGGTTCCGTTTCTGATCATCCGCGTGATCTCCGATAAGGCCGACGGAAGCGCTGTAGCGGATGACAACACCTTTACCGAAGACTGCGTGAGACACTGTGTGCGCCTTGTGCGCGGGATGATCCGCAGAATCTGAACCAGAACAGTTCAGAATGACCATTCGGTCGATATGTAAGCTTGCGGAGGAATCCGCAGAATCTGAACCGGTACAGTCCGGAATGACTATTTGATTGATATATAAGCTTGCGGAGGAATCCGCAGAATCCGGGACAGAGCAGGGAGCCGCGGCCTTCAGGGGCCTGCGGCTCTTTCAGTCTTCGTCCAGAACCTGAAGCTCCAGAAAATCAAAGGAAATTTCTTCTCCGACAAAGCTGTCCTGTGTGAAGCGTACCTTTTTGGTTCGCTTGAATTCCCGTATGTTGGAGTCCAGCCAGATGGGCACACTCAGATCCCATTCATGGCAGATCTGTTCCAGGGTATGGAAAACCTTGTGAGTCCTTGTCTCTTCGCTATCATCTGTTATTGTCACATCCATCAGGATATGATTGTCTCGTATCATTTTTCCCCAGAAACGCATGTTTGAATTTTCCTCCCGTCTTGCGAAATTATTCTAAATAATATATGATAAACACTGAATTTGCAATCCGCATTGTGAAGCAGCGAAGTGACACGCAAGCGGCACGTAAGTGCGAATATGCGCGGGCGGTGAGCCATATCCGTTCACACAAGGTGTAAAGCAGTGGGGCGAAAGGCGCGGCATACCGACAAAGCCGGCCGCCTGAAGGGCTGCGTGAGTTGCGGAGCAGCGGAGCAGCTGGCTGGATACAGTAGGTGACGCTGTCTACATCATGTCGGTTACTGTACAGGTCGGGCTGGCAGAACAGCGCGGCATCAGAGTGATTAACAGGAGGAATGATCAGGTATGATTGAATTACAGAACGGCGGAGTGTATCTGGTAAACGGAACAACCGTGATTCCGGATGGACCGGACGCTGCCGCACAGCTTCAGCAGAAAACCGGAAAAGCTGTGCCGGCGGATGAGGCGAAGAAGGAGACCATGGCATACAATATCCTGAAGGCACATAATGTCTCGGGCAACATGGAAAATCTTCAGATCAAATTTGATAAGCTTACATCACATGATATCACATATGTAGGAATCATTCAGACTGCCCGGGCATCCGGACTGGAGAAATTTCCGATTCCCTACGTGCTTACGAACTGCCACAATTCTCTGTGCGCGGTTGGCGGAACGATCAACGAAGATGATCATATGTTTGGTCTTTCCTGCGCGAAGAGATACGGGGGCATGTATGTTCCGCCGCACCAGGCGGTCATTCATCAGTTTGCCCGTGAGATGCTCAGCGGAGCTGGGAGAATGATCCTTGGATCAGATTCCCACACCCGATATGGCGCTCTCGGAACCATGGCCATGGGCGAAGGCGGACCGGAGCTGGTGAAACAGCTTCTGAACAAGACCTATGACATTGCGATGCCGGGAGTCGTTGCAGTCTATATGACAGGAGCGCCGGTGCTGGGGGTAGGCCCACAGGATGTTGCGCTCGCAATCATCGGAGCAGTATTTGACAAGGGTTATGTCAAGAATAAGGTTATGGAGTTTGTAGGACCCGGCGTTGCTTCACTGTCAGCGGATTTCCGTATCGGCATTGATGTTATGACAACAGAGACCACCTGTCTGTCTTCGATCTGGACGACAGATGATACAATCCGGGACTACTATGCGGAGCACGGACGTCCGGAGGATTACAGCGAGCTGAACCCGGGCCCGGTGGCCTATTATGACGGTTGCATCTATGTGGATCTGGATAAGATCAAACCGATGATCGCAATGCCGTTCCACCCGAGCAACGTCTATACAATCGAAGAATGCAACGCGAATCTCCCGGATATCCTGGACGATGTAGAGAAGCGGGCACAGGTGGCATTCAACGGAAAAGTGGATTATAATCTCCGGAACAAGGTACACAATGGAAGGCTCCTTGTGGATCAGGGAGTTATTGCGGGATGTGCCGGAGGCGGATTTGAAAATATCTGCCAGGCAGCTGATATTCTGCGTGGGCAGTACATCGGCTGTGATGATTTTACGCTGGATATTTATCCGGCAAGTGCACCGATTTACAAGGAGCTGGCGGCTAACGGCGTGATTGCGGATCTGATGGAAACGGGAGCTGTGGTGAAGACCGCGTTCTGTGGTCCGTGTTTCGGCGCGGGAGATACTCCTGCGAATGGAGATCTTTCGATTCGTCATTCCACACGTAATTTCCCGAACCGTGAGGGCTCTAAGGTCCAGGAGGGACAGGTTGCCGGTGTCGCTCTGATGGACGCGCGGTCCATCGCGGCAACCGCTGCTAATAAAGGATACCTGACACCCGCGACAGAATTTGCCGGTGAATACCGTCATCAGATTTACCACTTTGACTCGAATATCTACGCGCATCGCGTATTTGACAGCCATGGTGTCGCGGATCCGACCGTGGAAGTGAGGTTCGGTCCGAACATCAAGGACTGGCCGAAGATGTCTGCGCTTCCGGAGAACCTGATTCTCAAGGTGGTATCGGAGATCCATGATCCGGTTACGACAACCGATGAACTGATTCCATCGGGAGAGACTTCTTCCTATCGTTCCAATCCGCTCAGACTTGCCGAGTTTGCTCTTTCCAGAAAAGATCCTCTGTATGTAGGAAGGGCAAAGCAGGTTCAAAAGGCACAGAAGGCACTGGAAGAGGGAGGCTGCGCTGGAGATGCGCTCCCGGAGCTGAAGCCGGTTATGAAGGTGATCCATACGAAGTTCCCGGATGTCTGCCACCAGAATATGGGAGTCGGCTCCACGATCTTTGCCGTAAAACCGGGTGACGGATCCGCTCGTGAGCAGGCAGCTTCCTGTCAGAAGGTTCTCGGGGGCTGGGCAAATATCGCCAATGATTACGCGACGAAGAGATACCGTTCGAATCTGATCAACTGGGGTATGCTTCCGTTCCTGATTCCTGCAGGCAGTCTTCCGTTTAAAAACGGAGATTATCTGTTTGTTCCGGACATTCGGAAGGCAGTTGAGAGCAGGGAGGATGTCATCACGGCATATGTTGTCGGAGATGAAGAGTTAACCGGATTTGAACTCCGACTGGGCCAGCTGACGGACGATGAGAGAGAGATTATCCTGGACGGATGCCTGATTAATTATTATCGCAATCACAAGTAAACACTCGGTCGATGCTATGTGAGGTCAGAACCCTGATTTTTGTGTGGGTTCTGACCTTTTTGTTTTTTGTCGTCCAAAATATACATAAGCTTCGGGTTGCTCCGCGGACACGCACACGGATTGCTTTGTGCCTCTCCATGCCGATAGTTGTTGTCGTTGTGAATGTTCTTGCCTAGTGGTGAGAGAGCTCATTGTTGGTCAATAACATGAAAACTGGAGTTTTACTGAAATATGTCAGAATATAATGAAATGAATGAATAAAAAGCAAAAATAATAAAATAAGATGAGAAAAAGAGAGAATAAGTAAATAATAAATTAAAAATGCATTGACAAATAGGATTCTCTGTGTTATCCTTTAATCACATTAAAGAACGGGCGACAGAATTAATCCGATAAAAGCTCCGTCCTGATATTCAGATCCGATTCAGGATTACATGAACAGAGGGAACGGCCTTTGATATCATATCGGATAAACGTTAAGTTCGGATCTTTAATTAAAATACGAGAGAAGGAGGACAGTCCAATGGGAATTCCACCGGCACATCATCCTCAATATGAAAGTGGTATTGCATAAGCAGTTCCCTCAGAGAAGACCTTTTATAAGAGAGAAGAAAGTAACCGAGTTCCTGGTATAATCCGGAACCCATGATATGAAAGGTAATGTGAAGCTTGCAATTCATATTGAGTATATACCACGGAAAATCTGAAGCATCCAAAGGATTCGTGTAAAGAAACGAAGCCCTGTAAAGACGAGAAATTACATGGACGCGACAGAAATATCCAAAACATCGGAAGGGATTTTCGGACAGGCGTGCAGATATCACCGGCCGGAACGAGGAAGAGATTCCGATGAATTCACAGAACTTTCTAAGCGGGATAGAGAGAAGAGAATGCAGGAGCGTGAGTTCTATGCGAGAATCTACAGCTCAATATCCTGACGACGCAGGGAACAGATAAAGATTATCGTACTTATGTTTCTTTCCTTTGAATTTATTGAAAGCACTGTTTTAAGAGAAACAGAGAGCATACCTGTAATTAAGAGGAATCACGAAAGAGGGATATGTGATTCATAGCAGTAATTGATAAGATATGTGACTGATTAGAGATGTGACAGCAGTCAATATTTTATAAGCTGTAATTCAGAAACCGAAAAATAATTAAATCCATTTATCATTATTATTTATAACAGGTCCTTAGAAAGAAAAATTAAATAAGTCCGATTGTACAAAAAATTAAATAAAGAAAGTGTAGAAAATTGAATAGCATTGAACCATTTCAGTAGTGGCCGTCTTGTCAGAGAATATTTGATAAGGCGGCCACTGCTTTTCATTTGTTTTTGCGGGCAGAGGCACGATGTAAACTTATTATTCCGAGGCGTCCAGGGTGACTCTGGAACAATGCAGTGATGTTTCATTCCGCGGCACCCATGGAAGCACTGCCCGATACCCGGGTTCTTATTCCGGGGTGTCGGCTGTGGAACCGCCCCGGTATTTCTGCGGGCTGACGCCCTCATATTTCTTGAAGATCCGCGAGAAATAGCCCGGATCGTCATACCCTACAGCTTCTCCGATTATATGAATGGGATAGTCGGGATTTCGATCCATGAGCTTCTTGGCTTTCTGCATTCGAAGGGATATCAGGTATTTTGTCGGAGGCATGTGATAGGTCTGCAGAAATACCTTGGAAAGGTAGCTCGGACTATAGTTCAGCTTTTCGGCGATCAGATTCATATTGATGTCGTGGTCAAATTCCCGCGTGAGGTAATTCTTCAGAAGCTCCGCAATTTCCCGGGAGGAGTGGCATGAGAATTCGAAGGAGAAGCTCTTCTCGAGCTCCTGTTCTTCCATCCGGTATTTGTTTGCGAGAGAGGATAAAACCGTCCGAAGCTGATCCTCATCCACGGGCTTGAGCAGATATTCCTTCACCTGAAGGTGTATGGCACGCTTGGCGTATTCAAAGTCGGAATATCCGCTGACGACGATTACATCAAGGTCCGGGTGATTTTCACGGGCCTGCTCGATCAGCTCCAGACCATCCATGACCGGCATTCGAATGTCGGTCACGAGCAGATAGGGATTAGAGGCATTGATCAGCTCCAGTGCCTGAATGCCCGTCTGGGCCTTTCCGACGACGGTGAAGCCGGTTCCTGAATTTTCAATTTTTTTTATGATGTTCTGCTGGATCAGTATTTCATCTTCCGCAACAATAACTCCGTATTTCATAATATAAAACCTTTCTCTTTTGGAATTGTCATATTTCCTGTGCCGCCCGGCGTTTTTCTTCCGATTGTCACATAAGCATGGCCGTCTTCTGTGTTTCCAAAGTCAAAGACAATATCGTCTCCGCAGTAGAGCTTCCAGCGTATATATACATTGATCATGCCGAGCCCGCCGATTTTGAGATCGGTGAGATTGTGGTTCAGGTCGCGGTTGATCGTGGCGATCTTCTCATTCAGTTCATCGAGCACCTCTTCCCCGAATCCGTTTCCGGAATCTGTGACCCGGATATACCACATGGATTTGTCCCGGAAGCTCGTAATGGTGATTTTCCACGGCGGCAGACAATTGGTCCCGTACTTGATGGAGTTCTCCACAAGGGGCTGAATGATGAGCTTGGGAATTTTTTGCTCCATGATTTCGGGGAGAATATCAATGTGATAATTCAGACTCTCCTGATAGCGTACTTTCATGCAGTACATATACTCTTCAATATAGTGAATCTCATCGGCAACAGTAACGATCGTGATGCCGGTATTGGTGATATACCGCATGATGCGGGAGAGCGTCTGGCAGAGCTTTGTGACATCCTTGTTCTGACCGTTTTCCGCCAATATGCTGATGCAGGAAAGAGTATTGTAATAAAAATGAGGGTTCATCTGCACCTGCAGCGCAATCACGCGGGATTTCAGCTCGAGCTTCTGTGCGATTTCGAGCTCGGCGAGGGACTGCTGAAGGGATTCACTCATCTTCTGGAATTCCCGGTACAGCTCACCGAGCTCCTCATAGGAGGCGTCATAATGGTCGAGCTTTTCCTCTCCGAGATTTTCCAGACGCAGCCGTTGAATCACGTGCTTCAGATGCTTGATGGGCTTGACCATGTTGTGAGTCAGATACAGGGAGAGGATAATGGAAAACAGCACCATCAGGCCGGTGATCGTGATCAGGACTCGGAGCATCTGGTAGACTGGACGCAGAATGGCGTTGTTTTGCTGAAGAGCCACATAGGTCCAGCCGCTGTAGGTCGAGGTCTGCCGGGCGTACTGATATTTGATTCCGGATTCCGGATCGGTTCCGATGCCGTAGCTGTCGTTCGTGCCGGAAAGAGTCTGATAGTAGGTCTGACTGATGTCTTTATGATTTTCAGTTGTATCATAAGGAAAAATCAGAGTCCCGTCCGAATCAAAAATCAAAATATCCGCCTGCGTGGAGCTTTTGCTCAGGTAAGCTGTGATGTCATGAAAGAGAACCTTGCAGTTCTTGACCGTTTCAATTCCGCCTATGACACGGTTCTGGCCGTCGAGAGAGGCCCGGTACAGAGACAGATACCATGCTGAATTCGAAGCTCCGGCGGAGTATTTCCGGGTCTCATAGGGCGCGCTCAGGAATTTATAACCGCGAAGCCGGACCGCCTTCTCGAGCCATTTTTCATTGTTTTCGGAATAGGTATCATTTTTGGTGATGGTCCCGGATTCGATGACATGCCCATAGAGGTCGTAGATATTTACCTGGTCTGCGTCAAGATCGAGACCGTTCGACATCTGCACAACATCCAGAAAGGCATGGCCTTCATCGGAGGTCACGCTGAAATCCAGAACGGCAGGCATAAATTTGGTCTTGCGGTTATAGAAATTTATATTGGAGGATACCATATCCATGTCCTTGAGCTGCTTCTCTGTCTCATTCATCAAGGTTGAATTGAGCGTCTGAAGCATATTCTGCTCTCGGCTGATCAGGATATTCGAGTTGTATCGGAGAAAAAACAGCGCAAAGAAGGTCAGAACGAGGAGTGGAGGAAGCAGGATATATAGAAACAGCTTGGTCTGCAGCTTCCGGGGCCTTCTTGCTGTTTTCTGGTCTTGCGAGGCCGACAGAGGAGGGATTTTTTCCGGTTCCGATTTTCTGTGCCGGATGTGATTTTTCAACAGATAATTTCCTTTCGAGTGAGATTTTTTATAAGTTACCATCATATTATAAACGTTTTACATGGACTTGACAAATCCGTGAGCAGACGCAGAAAATCATCCCGGAATTGTAGCGGATCACATGTGTACATGGGCCATTACGAACAGGGAATTCGTGATTATTGCCATGGAATCGAAAATAAATAGAAGAAAATTGTTCAAACAGGACAATTTTGTTCAACTGCAGAAAGGTTTTATCCATGGTTTTGGATGCATTGTCTTGTTATGATTATGTTATGTGGAAACGTCAGTTTATTCAACAATGAGAGGGAGGAAAAAGTATGAAAAGAAAAGTAATCTCTATGTTGATGTGCGGCGCTATGGCTGCGTCGCTGTTTGCGGGCTGCGGAAGCTCGACAAGTTCCTCTTCGGCAAACGCGTCGACTTCTTCATCGACGGCGGCAGCTGCTTCTTCATCGGCGGAGGAAGCGGCGGCGACATCTTCTTCATCCGCGACAGAGTCGGTGGAGACAACGGCAGTATCATCGACTTCCGCGGCTTCCGGCGACAATGTAGTGGTCAAGGAGATCCCGAATGATGGCCAGTTTGACGGTCAGACGTTGAGCATTCTGGTATCCGCCGGATGGATGGACAACCGTTATGATGCGACGATCCAGAGATTCGAGGATACCTATGGTGTCACCGTAGATCTTCAGACGATTCCGGCCGATCAGTATCTGGATATTCTCCAGTCGGATCTGGCGAACGGCACCTGCCCGGATATTTTCTGGATTCAGTCGAACCCGGTTGGAGCCATTGAGTCCAACATTGGAAATCCGGAAGAGTACTGCATCGATTTTACCGGAGCTGACTGGCAGAACGTCATGCCGGAGACCCGTCAGGCATCCTGTATCAGCGACGGCAAGCTCTACGGACTGCAGATCTGGCATAATTCTCCGGAGTATGTCATGGTTTACAACAAGACCATGTTCAAGGAGCTCGGCATTAACGAGGTGCCGACAACCTATGATGAGCTGAAAAAGGATCTGAAGACAATCAAAGATTCTGGTGTCGAGACACCGTGGTTCATGCCCGGCGCGGACGGATGGCAGCATCAGCTCGCGTTCTTCCAGATCGGCGGTGTATACACCGAGGATGATCCGGACCTTTATGACAAGCTGAACAACAACGAGGCAACCTTTGCAGACAACAAGAAGATGCTTGAGGTTCTGAATGAGTTCAAGGAGCTTTCCGATGACGGCTACTTTGGAGAGGATTGGGTAGGAACCGATTCCACAAACCTGAGCAATGAGTTCGGCGACAGAAATACAGCAATGGCAATGGCAAACTCCAGCTTCATTCAGCAGATCAAGGATGATACCGGCACAAAGGATGAGTTTGGAATGTTCCTGATCCCGCTCGGCGATAACACCTGGTATCCGACCAATCCGGCCGGCCCGACCATGTTCGGCTATAAGGGAACGGAGCATGAGGATCTTGTAAAGGCGTTCTTCCAGTTTGTATGTACACCGGAGAGCCTGCAGGAGATTCTGGACAATTCTCCGCAGTATACGAACCTGGATGTAAACGTAGATATCGAACAGCACTGGCTGCCTGAGGAAAAGGAATTCATGAGTTCGGTTGACCCGAATAAGATGGGCGTAACTGTACTTCAGAACGGCACCAAGTACACCAACGATTATTGGATGGATTTCGGCGCGGATATGATTTCCTTCTGCCAGGGCTCTATGGAGGCTAATGACGTCCTGAAGAATATGGATGCGAACCGTGCAGAATCGGCGAAAACAGCCGGTGATTCCGCATGGAAGTAATCCTGCGGAAACAGACGGAGAACAGGAAAACGCTCTGAGCAGGCAGTGATGTCCCGCGTGTGGGGCACGGAGCAATCCGCGGCTTATACAGTTTGTGGCACAATGCATCGTATGAGCGTTTACAATGAAGTGTCGCCCGGAGGCCTGAGGAGGGCCTCTGCAGGCGACACTCCTTCGTTAGAGGATATAAAACCGGATGGTGGGAAAGCGGATTTGCCGCAGCGCATGAAAACAAATGCAGCAGCCGCTGACAGAAATTAGTATGAGGCAACTATGAATAAAAATAAGATTTACCCGAGATGGTTCGTCATTCTGCCGCTGATTATTTATGTGGTGTTTTTCCTTTTTCCAAGTATTCTCGGCGTATTCTATTCTTTCACGGACTGGGGGAGAATGACGCCGAAGAACGGACTTCATTTTATCGGTCTGCAGAATTATATCGACCTTTTTACATCCAATAAGAATTACATGGCGGGTTTCTGGAATACGGTCCGGTTCACGCTGATCTCCAATGTGGTGAAAATTATTCCCGCCTTTTTCCTTGCGATTCTTCTGAATTCCAGGCTGAAGGGCAAGAAGTTCTACCGGACGGTATTCTATCTGCCGTCCATTCTTCCCTTCGTAATCATTGGAATTATCTTCAGCTCGATCTTTTCTTACAATACCGGACTTCTGAACAGCACATTCACGACTCTTGGGCTCGATGTATTGAAGCAGAAGTGGCTGTCCGATCCTCATATGGTGTGGAATTCGATCTTTTCGGTGGATGCCTGGAGAGGTATCGGCTATGTCATGACGATCTTCCTGGCCGGGCTGAATACGATTGATGATTCCCTTTATGAGGCGGCAGAGATTGACGGTGCCGGTTTCTGGAAGAAGCTGTCTTATGTGACACTTCCGATGATGCGTGGACCGATCATGATCAATCTGGTATTCGGCATCACCTACGGTCTGAAGGTCTTCGATATCATCTATGTATTGACAAACGGCGGACCCGGACATAAGACCGAGGTCATGACCACTTACGTATTCCAGTTGTACGGCAGTGGCCAGTACGGAATGTCCACAGCCATGAACACCATTCTTCTGGCGGTTACCGCGGTGATTGGTGTGATCATTGTCAAGGTTATGAGCGGAAAGGAGGCAGGAGAATAAATGGGAAAGTCTAAGAGAATTCTTCAGACCATCATCAAGCAGGTCGTCTGTGTTGTGCTTTCTCTGCTGGTTCTGGTTCCCCTCTACATGGTGGTGATCAACTCCTTCAAGACGAAGGGGGAAGCGGCGAGAATGAATCTGAGTCTTCCGACGACATGGGTGTTCGGAAACTATATGGATGTCATTCAGAAGGCCGGTCTGATCCGCGGATTTGCGAACAGCATGATTTACGCGCTGGTTGCCACCTTCGTGGGCGTCATCATCAGTGCAATGGCCGCATTTGTTCTCAGCAGAAACCGGATCCGGATTAACCGGAGGCTGTACTATTTCTTTATCATCGGACTTTTCTTTCCGGTGAACTATGTAACGTTGGTTCGTGTGTTTCAGTGGTTCCATCTGACAAACACCAGACTGGGAATTATTCTGGTGTTCATCAGCTCGATGATTCCGTTCTGCATCTTCACGATATACAGCTTCGTTGAATCGGTGCCGAGGGAGATCGACGAGGCGGCCGTGATCGATGGCGCCGGACCGCTTCAGATGTTCTTCCGGGTAGACCTTCCTATGATGAAGCCGACAATTGTCACCTGCTTCATTCTGCAGTTCATGGGCGTCTGGAACGATTTCCTGACACCGCTGTATTTGTCGAGCAAGAGCAGCCTGTTCCCGATGACCATGGCGGTATATCAGTTCTTCGGGAAAAACCAGCAGTACTGGAACTATGTGTTTGCGGACATCGTGATGACGCTGATTCCGGTTATTATTGTATACTTCATCGGACAGAGATATCTGCTCGAGGGAACGACCGGCGGATCGGTCAAGGGTTAATGCAGGAGCCGGGTGAGTGTGCTTTTTGTGCGGCGCAGTCACCCGGCTTATCTTATATTGCAGGAAAAAATTTTGAGGGAGAACTTCGATGGATCATTACGAGAGAGTGAAACGGTACAAGGCTGTGTATGACGGGCCTCCGCGGGCGGTTCCGGATGGCGATGTCGATGTGTCGGGTAACGGAAGATGGAGAATCTGGCAGTATACCGGGACAAAAACCGACGCTCCGGTTCTGGGGAACGGAGATATGCTGGCGGCCTTTGCGGGCCCCTGTGAATATCCGCAGTTCTGGGTTACAACGAATGATTTCTGGCAGATGGAGAGCAATCCGAACTGGGTGTTTTTTCATGATAATTCGACGGCTGCAATGGAACCGGCGGTCACGCTGGGGGGACCGAGACCAGTCGGCCGCCTCGTGTTCTCAATACCGGAGCTGAAAGGAGCGGCCTGCCGCATCGAACAGCAGCTCGGGGATGCAGTCACGGTGGCGCACTATGATTTAGGGACAGAGGGAAAACTGACGATACGAAGCATGGTTGCGGCGACAGAAAATCTTCTTCTGGTACGGTTTCACTCGGAATTGGCGGACCCGGTGCGGATTCAGGCTCTTTTCCGTTTTCCGGATGAGCCGGGCATGGGATGTGAGAAGGGAGTGGATCTGTCCGGGAAAAATGAGAGCGGGACGGACCTCAGAGGAACCGCTGTCGGTATGATGTGCGGCAGAACGATCGAAGAACAGAAAACGGTTGGCGGGATTCTGTCAGGATTCCGGGCCTTCGAGGAGCAGGTGGATGTTCCGGTGAAGGCAGGATTCGGCGGTGCCTTTCATCGTCCGGAAGACCGTGAAGACGGGAATAAATCATCCGTATGGAGCGGCAATGCGGGTGTAGGTAAATCCTGCGCCCTGAGCAGGAATTCGGATGCAGATAAATGGTGCGCATCGAGCGTCAAAGCAAACGACGATGAATCGGGAGTGCGGAATACAAACAGCAATCAAGAGGATACGGCGTTTCTGGTGCTGCGCCCGGGAGAGAGCGCGGATTATGTGTTTGTTCTGCGCACCTGGAATAAGGTGTCGCGCCCGGTGGAGATGGCAGCGTCCAGAGCGGAGTGGATCACGTGCCGTGAGATTTCAGAGCTTAGAGAGCTTCACAGAAGCTGGTGGAGAGATTTCTGGAATGTGTCCGGAATCTGTCTGGACGATCCGATGATGGAGCAGCGTTATTACCTGTCCCAGTATGTGATGGCAAGTCTGAGCCGGGACCCCGATTATCCTCCGGGAATTCTCGGAGTCTGCACCTTTGACCGTCCTGCCTGGAACGGAAATTACAAAATAAATTACAATCACCAGTCGGCCTATCTTGGCTTGCTTGCCTCCGGGCATTTTCCACAGGCGGATCCCCATGACGCCCCGTACTTCGCCATGATGGATATCGGGCGGGAGATGAGCCACAGGCTGTATCAGCATGGAGGAACCTGTCTGCCTTTGGGACTCGGACCGAAAGGCATGGTCAGCGAGGCGCTTCTTCTCCACATGAAGTCACAGGCGGTTCACGGTGCGACGAATATGATCATGCGGTATTCGCTGACGCTGGACCGGGATTACGGGAGAAAAATATACCCGTTTCTCCAGAGCCTCGCGGATTTCTGGGAGGCGGATCTGATTCAAAAAGATGGATATTGGCATATCCGGGACGACAGCATGCATGAGCGGACAGAGGATGATGTCCGGAAGAACGGAGAATCCATGGATCCGGTCAACAGTCTCGGATACCTGAAATGCCTCTTCCGTTTTCTTCCGGTCATCAGCCGCGACCTCGGGCTGGATGAGGAACGCCGGAGTCACTGGGAGGATATCGCGGATCACCTGGCACCGTATCCGATGGGGACACTGGAGGATATCCGGGAGAATCCGACGCTCTGGGCGGAGGCGGAGGTGCCGCTTGGCAAGCTGGTTCCGGAGGAATGGATGAAAAAACCTGTCTTTTTCGATGAAGGAAAAGGAGGAAAGTGGTCCTATCATTTTCCGGGAAATATTATGCAGATTTATCCGGCGGGGGCGATCGGGCTCGGATCCGATCCGGATGTGCTCGAGACGGCGCGGAATACGGTCCATGTCCATTCCATTATTGAAAATCAGATGGCGGAATATCGGAAAACGCACGACACCGGCGCGGATGACCTGGACAATGAACAGGGGGATTCTGATCCGCACTACAGAAAGGCCGGCGCATGGAACGCGACAAACCTGAGCTGCCTGTTTTTCCCTGCGGCAGTCCGCGTGGGCTATGATCCGGAGGTGATCTGGAGGGAGCTGGAAGAGAGGATCGTACATCGTGGTCTGCCAAACGGGTATATCAACCGGAATCCACATGGAATCGAAAACCTGAGCACAGTGCCGAATACGCTGCAGGAGATGATGCTGCTCAGTCACGAGGGCATTCTCCGGATTTTCCGGGTGTGGCCGGTGAAGAGTCATCCGAACGCTTCTTTTGAGAGGCTCTGGGCATACGGCGCATTTCAGGTGAGCGCTTCCCTTGAAGCTGGAATTGTCGGAACGATACAGATTCTGAGCCACGCGGGCAGAGAACTGGTACTTGAGAATCCGTGGCCGGGAGAAGAAGCGGAGATCGTGCATCTGCAGACCGGCCGCAGAGAGGTTTCCGGAGGAGAGTACCTGAGAGCGGAGACTTTCCCGGGTGAACGGCTGGAAATTCGCAGGATAAAACCTTGTTACAGCCAGTTTGCAAAGGGCAAGAGGACTGTAAAATCCTTGCCGTACATAGTTGGGGGAACAGTAACCTGAACGGAGATGGGGGGAACAGTAATCTGAACGGAGGTTGTAATCTCGTCAAAAATGTGGTATGACATATTTAACAATTCGGTGAAAGAACAAATGTTTTTATTTATCAGAAAAGAGGACATGCCATGCTTGATAAGAAAGTAAAAGAATTGATCAATGATCAGATCAACAAGGAGTTCTATTCCGCATATCTGTATCTGGATTTTGCAAACTATTATTATGATCAGGGGCTTGACGGCTTCGCGCACTGGTACGATGTCCAGGCGCAGGAGGAGAGAGATCATGCGATGCTGATGCGCACTTATCTTCAGAACAACGGTGAGCTGGTAACCTTTGAGGCTGTCGCAAAGCCGGACAAGACCTACAGCAGCCTGGATGATCCGCTGAAGTTCAGTCTGGAGCATGAGCAGTACGTGACCAGCCTGATCAACGGCATCTACAAGGCAGCAAGTGATGTCAATGATTATCGCACCATGCAGTGCTTTGACTGGTTCGTAAAGGAGCAGGGAGAAGAGGAGAAGAATGCGGACGACCTCATTCGCAAGTTCAAGCTCTTCGGCTCTGATCCGAAGGGACTTTACGCGCTGAATCAGGAACTTCTCGGAAGAGTCTATGCTGCTCCGTCTCTGGTTCTGTAAGTGGGACTGGTAAGAAAGATACGGCGGGGAGCCCGATGTACTTTATCCGGTTCTTCCGGGATCAGGTAGTTTATGAGAATCAATAGCAGGTTGAGCAATCAGGAGAAGCTGTCGCTTCTCGGACATTCCGGGGGCTTCGGACTGGAAAAGGAGAGCCTTCGGGTTACGATGGACGGGCGTCTGGCACAGACGCCCCATCCTTTTCCCGGAAATAAGCATATTGACCGGGATTTCTGTGAAAATCAGGTAGAGATTATCACAAATCCCGAGGGCAGCGTCCGTAAAGCCGTAGATTCGGTGAGGGAATATCATGAATATGTCGCGGATGCGCTGTGGAACCTGGAATCGGGCCGTGAGGTACTGTGGCCGTTCAGCAATCCTCCCCGCATATCCGGGGAGGATGAGATCCCAGTGGCGCGGTTCTCGGGAGAGCTTGCTGAGCGGACTGCCTACCGGAAGTATCTTGGAAGAAAATACGGTAAGCGGAAGATGCTGCTTTCCGGCATTCATTTCAACTATTCCTATCCGCCTGAATTTCTGCAGCGGATTTTTGAGGATAGTGGAGAGGGGAATTACAGGGAATTTGTGGATTCTCTGTATCTGAATCTCGCCAGGAAGGCCATGATGTACAGCTGGCTGATTGTGGCGCTGACGGCGGCGAGCCCGCTTTATGATCTTTCTCTGTTTGAGGAGAGTCAGCGGGACAGGGTCCGGGATCTGAGACTGGCTACGGTCCGGTCCAGTGAGTTGGGGTACTGGAATGACTTTACCCCGACGCTCCGATATGAGAGCACAGAGGCCTATGTCGCCTCGATTCAGAGGTATGTAACGAAAGGTCTTCTTCATTCGCCAAAGGAACTGTATTATCCGGTGAGACTGAAACCGGCCGGCGAATATTCGATGGAGGGCTTTTCCGGAGGGATCAGCCATATTGAGATCCGTTCGCTGGATCTCAATCCGCTGTCCCCGTTCGGCCTGATGGAGGAGGATGTGGAATTTCTTCGGATGCTCATCGGATGGATGACCGTCCTGCCGAATCATGAGCTCAGTGAAGAGAGACAGAAATCCGCGATACACAATATGAAAAAGGCGGCATCGCTGGATCTGGAGAATGTAATTCTTCGAAACGCGGATGGTACCAGGAGCGTGCTTACCGATAAGGCACTGGAGGTGCTGGACCGGATGGAACGGGATCTTGGCAAGAGCTCAACGCTTGATTTTCAGCGGAACAAGATTCTTCACCCGGAAAACAGATATTCGGAAATTATTCTGGACCGCTATGGCGATGATTTTATGAAATCCGGTATTCTGCTCGCAACAAGGCGATTTCATGGACAATAAAAGGGAAAGTCCGCGCCAGGGGGGACCCGCGGGTAATAAAGGGAACAGCCTTGTCCAGAGGCGGTCCCGCAGAAAAAAAGAGCATCGCAGCTGCTCTGACTGAGAAAAGCTCTGCCGCTTCGGCGATAAGCCGAAGCGGCAGAGCTTTCTGTGTGTTGATTCGGCCGAGCGGCGGGTTGCCGCGCTGCTGAGAAGTTGGCCGAGCGTCAGGTTGCCGCGACGCTGAGAGTTTAGCCGAGCGTCAGGCTGCCGCGCTGCTGAGAGGCCGTCAAACCGGCGGATCTCCCTCAGCAGGGCAGATCCGGTGTGCTGTCCGCATCGTCGAGGAATACATAGAAGATATCACCGTAATAGACGCTGTGCACGAGTCTGCAGGAGTCTCTGATCGTCCGGATTCTGCCCTTCCTGGTCTTAATGCGGTATTTCTGGCAGAAGGCAAGATAGTCGGGAAGAGATTCACGGGTATCTGAGGGGTCGCCGTGCTCTGCATAATATTTGCGGATACGCTCTCTGGTTTTATCCCTGTCCTCCGGGCAGAGGATGGAAAGAAAGCTCGATTTCGAGTACTCGTTGAATTCATCAATGCTGTCACACTCACAGAGCCGGAGGAGATATTCACTGGCGTACAGAATCTGCAGGTCGTCTGCCATCTTGTAGACCAGTACGGCCTTTGGAAGATCCGACGCGAGATTTGTGATGCTCTTCTGAAGGTGCGTGCGGTTTTCACTGCATATGTTGGAATCGTAAACCCTGTAGCAGTGCCCCTCCGACTGTTTTGCGGAACAAAGAGCCGCGTTTGCCTTGCGGCAGAGCGTGCCGGGCTTGCTGCCCTGCTTCGGGTATTCCACGAGGCCGGCAGACAGGAAAAACCGGTAGCTTTCAGTGTGAAAATCGACAGTCATCGGGCTCGATACGAGGCGGCTTACGATGGAACTTGCTTCTGTAAGAGAAGAATCTTTCATGAAGACGATGAATTCATCTGCAGCATTGCGTCCGATGATATCCCCGTCATCGAAGTTCTGTCGCAGGGCATCCGCGACACGGCAAAGCGCCTTGTCACCGATGTCGCGTCCCAGAATATCGTTGATGATTTTAAAATTATCGATATTCAGGTTGATGAGTACACCCGGGGTGGAAGGGTAGCTGCGAATGTATCTTATAAGCTTCTGATCGATGCCTCTCCGGTCGAGAAGGCCGGTAACGGGGTCTATCTGCATCTGCAGATCCCGGCCCTGAGAATACCAGAAGTCGAGCATTTTTTCCTGGGAGGAGCTGCCTGTCCATTGAACAGCTACTGTAAAGACAGCTGCGTCATGGCCGTTCTGTATGATGTTATGGATGAGCCAGGAATAACCGCCGCTTCCGTTTTTGATCCGGAAGGATTCGGAAAACTCATGAAGACTGTTTTCCGAGGCGCGGTCCATCCATGTTCTGCAGTCCATGAACGCAAGATAGCGTTCCCGGTCATCGGGATGCACGTTATTTTTGCAGAAACTCTCACGGGCCTGCGTAAAAGTGAGATGTGTTCTGAATGCCGAATCCCAGTTCCGGTAGATCAGAGTATAGCTGTCTTCTTCAACGTTGACCTGCACGATTCCAAGGAAGGAGGAGAGAAGGTTCGCCATGGATTCGTTGATGCGGTCAGATCCTATGGAGGTATTTCGCATCATCTGGTCATGAAAGGCCTTGTTGTAGAGTGAGTTTTCGATGTCACAGATACAGGACAGAACCATACGGGCGCCGTTTGTGCTGAACGGAATCAGGGTGTAGGACTGCAGGTGCTGCCGGTTTGTTTTATCGTGAGACCCGAAAAAGGCCGTGACGTAATTTGCGTTTCCGTCTGGAATGCGGGTGTTCAGCTTATCCATATCGTAGAAGTCTATGAAAGAGGAACGATCCTCCTCATCCAGATATTTCTCCGCATATGCCGCGATGGCCTCTTTGCTTGTGTCGCAGAAATCCGTCAGCCTGTCCTGCGCTGCGTTCAGGTAGATATTCTCTGCCCTTCCGGTATCGAGATTGAACAGGTCGATCCTGTTGAAAATCGTCAGAAGATGGCGGATTCCATCGTTGATATGGATGGAACGGGTTATCGCTGACGAAGAATCCAGAATCAGTCCGGTAAACGCGAGGTAGGCATAGCTGTCCGCCTTCGATGAGATTGTGCGGAAGCTGATGCTGCAGAATTTGTTGCTGATGACAAGGTCGAGAGAATTTGATTCCTGCGTGTCCCCGGGATGTGTAATCGCATGGAGGATGATGCTTCGGTAGGTTGAAACGGACATAAAATACTGAAGAAAATCCTCTGAATCCCGCAGATTAAGAGATTCGGCCATTTCGTCCATTGCGGTGTTGTGATAGAGCAGTCTGGTTCCCTTTTGATCCGCTTTTACAAGCATGAGCGGAACTCTTGAGCCGGAATCATAGCTTCTGCCGGATTCCAGAGGAGAATCGGACATCATGTTGATTTCACCGATGGCTTTGTAGCAGCGCGCCTTCTGAGGAGATTCCAGACCGAATTTTGAAATCAGCTTCCGAATCTCCATAATCGGCAGTGGCTTTGAGTAATAAAATCCCTGGAGCTGCTCGCATCCGATTGTATTCAGGAATTCAATCTGTTCACGGGTCTCCACACCCTCGCACAGCGTATGGATGCCGAGATGCTTGGCCATGTTGACGACGGACGCGACCAGGGTTCTTGCCTTCTGGTTGCTCTCCATGCCGCGGACGAAAGTCTGATCAATCTTCAGAACATCGAAGTTGAAGTCCTTCAGTGTGCCGAGAGTAGAGTACCGGCTTCCAAAATCATCAATCCAGATCTCATAGCCGGCCTCCTGAAAGCGGCTGATCTGATGCCGCAGATATTCCGGCTCGGCCTCCAGTGTACTTTCGGTGATTTCAATGTTGATCAGCTCCGGAGAGATACCGGATTGGGTCACGATGGAATTCACTTCGTTAAAGGCATCTGCGCCCAGAAAATCATTTCGTGAAAGATTGATGGAAATCGGTACCACCGGTCGTCCGCCGGATTCCGCGGTCTTGAGATCCCGGCAGACATTCTCTACCATGCGAAGATCCAGTCTGGAGATCAGATGGGCGTCCTCGAGGACGCCGATGAAAAGCGCGGGAGACAGAATGCCATTTATGGGATCATTCCAGCGGCACAGTGCTTCAAAACCGCAGATCCTCCCGCTCAGAGTCCGGATCACCGGCTGATACCAGGTCTCAATATATCCGCATTCGAGCGCCTCGTTGAAATGATTCAGAATATAGCGCTTCAGCTCCTCACGCTCAGCGATGTCATCATTGTAGATGGCGATATTGTGGTCGTACTGATCGTGAATACTCCTGGCGGCAAGACGCGCGTGATCGATCATGAGCGAGACGTTTGTGTCAGACGGACCGTTCTGAAGATAGATGCCGGCCTTAAGCTCCAGGCTCACATTTTTCTGCAGCGCATGGACAAAAATATGGAGATGTTCGATTTTGTCGGAGACATCCTGGCTGCCGATCAGCACGGAGAACTGATCCGCTGAGAGGCGGGTGATATAATCGCCGGGGAAAGTCTTCCGGAGTTCCTCCGCAAACTGCAGAAGAAGATCGTCTCCCTCATGGAATCCATATTTATGATTGTAATCACGGAAGGCACAGATGTCGAAAAAAATCAGGACATGCTGCCTTTCCGGAGAAAGGGTCAGATATTTTCGGACTGCATTCAGGTATCCTTTCATCGAAAGCAGCCCGGTAAGTTCATCGTATTCAGCCAATGTATAATACTCCCACACATATGATTAAAAATGGATTATAACATTTCCGGGAGTTAAAAGCTACATAAAGATCAAATGTCGATAAATCGGTCCAGATTTCAGAAAAAAATTCCAACCCGGTGGGAGCTGAGCACTCCGTATGAGACAGACTCCGCGAGGGACAGATTCCGCGGGGGACAGGCTCCGTAGTGGACAGATTCACCGGGATTCGCGGTATTCGGTCGGGGATACACCTTCGGAACGCCGGAAGAGCCGGCTGAAGTAATTCGGATCCTGGTAGCCCACGGCAGCGCAGATCTCTTTTACCGGAAGCTTATTCTCGGCGAGAAGCTTTTTGGCGTGACTGAGCCGGATGCCGGTCAGGTATTCGATAAAGGTTACACCCTCCTCTTCCTTGAAAATCTTGCTGAAATAGTAGGGACTGATGTTGAGCTCCCTTGAGACGTCATCAAGTGACAGGTCTCGGGAGTAGTGGCTGTCGATATATTCCTTTGCCCGGTGCGTCAGGCTGCTGGCGCTGCTTTTGGCCTTATCGGCGATTTTTTCGGCGGCATCCCGGATCTTCGTTACAAACCACGTGTGCAGCTCCGCAACCGTATAGTCAGAGATAATATTCAGATAATCGCCGCGATCCGCAAAGCGATACAGGCCAAAGCCTCCGCTCTGGTAGGCAATGTGCTCGGCCCAGAGTACAAATTCGATCGTCTTCAGACGCACGTTATTTTCATAGGTCGCGGCCTGTGTTTTCTCCATCCAGGTAAAAAACTGGTCTGCGTACAATCCGGCGTCCCGGATATTGCCGTTCTTCACACTGTCGAAGAGCTGTTTCTCAAGGTCAATCGGGTAATCCTGCTCGTAGGTGCAGGAGACAGGGAGATCGTCGGCGTGGGATACTGTCTCGTTGTTCTCGCAGAGGGAGCGGAGTGCCTCCCGATAAGAGGTGCGCATGTCTGAAAGAGGCATGACAGAGCCGATTCCCATGCGGTAATTTACCCCGGTCTCCTCCTTCAGGCGCGAGATGATTCTGCGGACGCGGTCGATCACCCGGACCCTTTCGACATAGTCCATTCTGGCGGCCTCATAGGGAATGAAGACAGGGATCTTGTTCATCATGATCTGCCCGATGACAGCATGAGCACTGTATTCTTTCAGAATCTCACGGATTTTTGCATAATACTTCTGAAGGCGGATTCCGGTTCCGATCGGATTGCCCAGGTGGTCTCCGCTTCCGGTGAGGGGAGCAGGGGCTTTTGGCTGTTCCGGATTCTCATGCCCGGATGCAACGTCTCCGCACGCAAGAAGCGCGACAAAACCATAGGATTCAGGAATTTCCAGCAGATTGCAGTAGCTTGCCGTGACTTGCGGGGAATTATCCAGAAGGAGCAGAGAATAAACCAGACCGTTTTCAATCATGGGAACGACGGCATCGAGCTTTTCACGATTCGAGAGCTCGCGGCTTCGCTGTTCACGGGTGCGGTCGATACCGGCCATCGCTCGGGTCATCGTATCGACGAAGACCTTGCGGTCCAGAGGCTTTGTCAGAAAACTCATGACGCCGAGATCCAGCGCGTCCTTGGCAAAGCTGAACTTGTCATAGGCGGTGAGGACGATAAAAACCGTTGCGGGGCTGAATTTCCGGATTTCCCGGATCGCCTCGATACCGTCAATTCCGGGCATGCGGATATCCATGACGGCGATGTCCGGCCGGAAGGTCTCCGCCAATTCAATGACGGCGCGGCCGCTTCTGGCGGAGCGCACCTCACATCTGTCATGAAATTCCTTATCCATAATATACGTAAGAGAATCGATGGCGATCCCTTCATCATCTGCCAGCAGAACTCTGTACATTTTCAATTCCCCCTTTAATGCGGCGCCGACATCCACGGCGCGTTAATGATCATGGTTATTCCGGCATCGGAATATAAAGCAGGACCTCGGTTCCCTGTCCCTCGCCCGGGCTTGTGATGTCAAAGACATCCTCGCTGTTGTAAAACAGCCGCATCCGGCTGATTACATTGGAGAGCCCGACTCCGTTTGTCTCATCTCCCTTTCGTCTGACAGGAGCGTTTCCGGATAGAATCGCGTTCATCTGTTCCTCCGTCATCCCTCTTCCGTTGTCATGGACAGAGAGCGTGATATATTTTCCGGTCCGGTAAACGGAGAGGATGATGACCGCCGGGCGGTCCATGTCGCGGACGCCGTGATTGATCGCGTTTTCGATGATTGGCTGCAGAATCATGCTGGGTACCGATACCCGGGTCAGATCATCGTCGATTCTCTTCTCATAGGTGATTGCGCCGGAAAAACGCACGTTGATGATATACATGTAGTTGTCAGCGAGGGCAATTTCATCCGCGAGAGTTGTGATCTGGTTCTCACGGTTTGTCTTATTGCGGAAGAAGGCAGCGACATTCTGCAGATACTTATAGGTCCCGTCCGCTTCCTCCATCATGGCAAGCTGCGCGCCTGCATTGAGGGTATTGAACAGGAAGTGCGGATTGATCTGGGCCTGCAGATATTTCAGCTCGGCTTCCTTGAGGTGGGCGTTCATGAGGAGTTCCCGTTCCTTCAGCCGGTTCTCGGATTCCATGGATTCCCTGAGCTTCTGGAGATAACCTTTCATGCTGACGACCATTTCGTTGAAGGCGGAGGTGACGATGCCGAGCTCATCGTCGCTTTTTACCGCAAGCGGAGGAACGTCAAAGTTTCCCTTTCCGATTTCGCCGGCCTCCGCGATTAGTGCGTGCAGAGGGGCGGTCGCATGCCGGACGGTAGTGACGATCATGAAGACATCGAGGAAGGCGATCATGACGATCATGAACAGGGAGACGATTTCCAGAGAATGGAAGGTGTCCGCGAGCTTCAGATAATTGTCCGAGTTGCCCTTCAGCAGGAGGTTGTTCATGCTGTAGATGTATGACTGCAGGATGTCGTTCATGCTTACGGTTTCCTCATAATAGTCCTTGTATTTCTGGATATTTCTTCCTCTCTTGGCGGTGAGCGCGTTTTCGCAAAGCTCCATGTAATGATCAGAGAGATTCTGAATATCGCGGGTCGTGCTCTGAATCTCAACGCTGTCGGAATAATCGCCGAGTGCGGCAAGGCAGTTCGTGTAATCACCCTGAACCTGATAGAAACTGCGGAGATTATCCGAGCTTCCGACATTCAGATAATCGGTCAGACTCTGCTGAACACTGTCCAGAGCCTCGGACAGGTTGTTGGTCTGGACATTGGAGTAGAAGACACGGTTGACCCTTTCGAGCGCGTTGTTGATATTCAGGAACAGAAAGAGGTTTACGGCAAAAATACCTGCGGTGGCCAGCAGAAACGTGAGGGTGAGCTTTCCCTCCAGGGTGTGGAGAAGACGTCTCTGCCCGTTCGGGACAGAAAAAGACTTCTGCGGAGGGCTGTCCGGTCTGTTTTTTTTCAGATGAATCAAGACTTTTCCTCCTTCTCCAGATAGTCACCAACGTTTTCGGGTGTGATGATCTCAATGTCGATGGATGAATACTCGGTGACAAAGCCGCTGTCGATGTACTCAAGGAGATTGTCGACGGCAGTGCGTCCGATTTCCTCTGCGGAGACCGTGAGGGTCATCGCCGCGACATTCCGCTCTACGGCGTTAAGGATGGTGCCGTTGCGGTAGTAGCCGCAGATCGTTACATCGCCTACATGATTGGTGTCCACGATAGTCTGGCACACGCTGCTCGTGGTTGTTTCGTCGAGACATACCAGAATATCCGGGAGATCGGCGCTCTCAAACAGATCCGTGACGGCTTCGGCGGTGGAGAAGCTGTCGCCGTTGCCGAGGGTCTTTGAAGAAATCGAGAAGCGGTCCATGACGTTATTCTTCTCGAGAGAGTTCTTGATTCCGGAGATGACCAGATTCTGACCGGTGGTCTTGTCCTCCGGGCTGGCGATGACAAGCACGTTCTGCCGGCGGTTCTCCGCGAGAGAACTGAGCGTGTTGCCATAAGCCTCTCCCACGTTGTAGTAGGACACGCCCACGAAGCTTTGTCTGCCGGAACCGTAGCAGTCAGTTCCGACGCAGATGACCGGGATGCCGGCATTGACGGCGCGGTTGATGGCACTCTTGAGTTCCTCGCTGTCATCGCCGTTGACGATGATGCCGTCCGCCCTGGACTGAATGGCGAGATCCATGAGTTTGGGGATGGTGTAACTGGTATCCAGGTTTTTACCGGTGAATTCGATGTAGTCGCCGTTTTTTTCGGCTTCTTTGAGAGCCTGATCATAAACGGCGTTCTGAAAGGAGCTTGATTTGTCTCCGATGTACGCAAAATTATACCGGAAACCGGATCCGCCTGAAGACAGGTCTGAGAGTGCATGGATCTGGCGTTCAAAGACCACCATACTTACAATGGTAATGATGACCAGAATGGATCCGAAAATACAGAGGAACAGATTCAGGCCGCGGATCCGGCCGCCGGAGTGCTTGTGATTTTTTTTCATCATGATTCTTATGGCTTTTCCTGTTTTTGTAAAAACGAACAGATTTTTGTGAATACAGCTACAATATCTGTTAAAATATTATAATGATTCCTGTAGGAAAAGGCAATGAATGTTGAACAGTGCAGGCGGACCTTAATGTCTGGCAGAGCAGGCAGCAGGCGGACCTGAATGTAGAGCAGGCCGGGCAGGTCTGTATGATCGGGAGGATGTTATGAAGCGAGGGGGATTTTTGTGCGGAGCGGCGCTGCTGATTTCGGCAGTACTCTGCGGCTGCGGCACGGAGCGGCCGGATACGTCATCTGTGGAGCCGGAGAAGGCGGAGCTGAAGCCGAAGATCGGACTTGTGTTTGATTCGTTTGTAATTGAGCGCTGGGAGCGGGACCGTGATATTTTTACCTCGACGGCGAAGGACCTCGGGGCGGAGGTGATCGTGGGCAACGCGAACGGAGATGTCGGGGAGCAGAAATCAATTATCAGCCACATGATAGATTCGGATGTGGATGTGCTGGTGATCGTGGCGACGGACGGGGACAGTCTGGGAAAGGAGATCAGCGAAGCCAAAAGGGAGGGAATCCGGGTGATTTCCTATGATCGTCTGATTCAGAACGCGGACACGGACCTGTACATAACATTCGATAATGAGACGGTGGGAAAGTTCATGGCGGACGCAGTGAATGAGGCGATGCCGGACGGCGGAAGCTACGTGAAGGTGAACGGTTCACCCGCCGATTACAACGTGACGCTGGTCAACAAGGGATTCGACGCTGAAATCAATGATAATCTGAAGATGATCGACAGCATTTCCTGCGACAACTGGGATGACAGCATTGCATACAGCTATTTGACGGAGCATCCGGAGGATGTGGAGAACGCAGGGGCCATTGTATGTGGCAATGACGCGATTGCGGGTCAGGCGGTGCGGGTGCTTGCCGAGCGAAAGAAGGCCGGAAGCGTCACGGTCACCGGACAGGACGCGGATCTGGACGCGTGTCAGAGAATTGTCGAGGGGACGCAGACGATTACGGTGTACAAGCCGATCGAGAAGCTTGCGGAGAAGGCGGCGGATTACGCCGTGCAGATGGCGAAGGGAAAAATGCCCGAGACGGATGAGACCATGAGCGACGGAACCTATGATGTTCCGTACATTGCCATTCAGCCGGTAAAGGTCACGAAGGAGAATGTGGACAGCACAGTGATTGCGAGCGGATTCCACAGGAAAGAGGATGTGTACCTCCATGCGCAGGGCTCGGAGGAAATGTCGGGGTCGTGAAATCTGTGGACCGGGCCTTGTCAGGTGCGGTCGGAAAATGACGGCGGATTTATCGTCCACCCGAGGAGTGCCTTCTGTTCACGTGACTTTTCAGCCACGGGCGAACAATGCGGAGCAAAATGGATGCGATGTATGGATCATGGTGGGCGAGATGGATGCGATGTATGGATTATAGTGGGCGAGATGGATGCGATGTATGGATCATGGGGCGAGATGGATGCGACCTACGAATAACGATGAGAAAGGCAGGTTCGGTTTATGAATGCAGAGGAAAAATATCAGGAATGGCTGGACAGGCTTCCGGAAGGTGACCCGATGAGGCAGGAGCTGCTCTCGATCCGCGGAGACAAACGGGAAATCAACGACCGGTTTTATCAGGAGATTGTATTCGGAACGGCGGGCTTAAGAGGCATCTGCGGCGCGGGGACGAACCGGATGAATCCGCTCACGGTCGGAAGAGCGACGCAGGGGATCGCCGGTTATCTGAAGAAGAGCGGAGAGGATCTGACAAGGGGCGTCGCGGTGGCCTATGACTGCCGGCATCATTCCAGGGAGTATTCGGAACTGGCGGCGGAGATTCTGGCGGGAAACGGAATCCGCGTGTGGCTGTTCCCGTCCATGAGACCGACGCCGGAACTGTCCTTTGCGGTGCGGGAGCTACATGCGCTTTCCGGGATCAATATGACGGCAAGCCACAATCCAAAGGAATATAACGGCTACAAGGTTTACCAGGAGGACGGAGCCCAGATCTCGGGCGCGGTATCCGACGGGATTCTGCGGGAGATTCAGGGACTCGACCTCTTTGATCCATTCCCCCGGATGTCTCTGAAAGAGGGAATCCGGGAGGGAATGATCCGTATGATCGGAGAGGATATGGACCGGAGGTATCTGGACTATGCGGAGGGACTGAAGCAGAGACCGGACAGCGAACTGGATCGCTCAGTTATCGTCGTGTACACACCGCTGAACGGGGCGGGAAGCATCCCGATGGAGACGGCGGCGCGGGAACTTGGATATGAAAATTTTATGATCGTCCCGGAACAGAAGGATCCCGATCCGGATTTTACAACGGTGGGATATCCGAACCCGGAGGATCCTCGTGGGTTTGCGCTTGCGGAGAAGCTTGGGAAGAAGCTGCACGCGGATCTGCTGATCGCCACGGATCCGGACAGTGACCGTATGGCGGTGGAGCTGCCGGACGGGAAGGGAGGCTTCCGTCCCTTGAACGGCAATCAGACCGGAGCGATGCTGATCGCGTACATGGCGGAGAGTCAGAAGGCGGCGGGGACTCTGCCGGAAAACGGGGCGATGATAAAATCCATCGTGACCGGAGACATGGGGAAAACTATCTGCGAGTCCTACGGGATCCGGGTATTTGAGGCACTGACGGGCTTCAAGAATATCTGCGGCGTCATTCCGCGGCTTGAGAAGGAAGGGTACCGGTATTTCTTCGCGTATGAGGAGAGCATCGGCTGCGCGCCCGGTGAGCGGGTGCGGGACAAGGACGGAATTGCGGCGGGGCTTCTGATGATGGAGATGGCAGCATTTTATAAGAAGAAAGGCATGACACCGGGCGACGCGCTGGAGGCGCTGTACAAAAGGTATGGGTATTTTGCCGAGAGACAGGTGTCTCTGATTCGGAAGGGACAGACCGGAGCGGAAGAAATTGCGCGGATCATGCGGAAGGCGCGGGAGGAGAAACCGGACCGGTTCGGAGAATTCCGCGTCGCGGAGGTTACCGACTATCTCCATGGATGGGAAGATATTCCGCCGTCGAATGTGCTGAAGTTCCGTATGGAAAACGGTGACTGGTTCGCGATGCGGCCGTCGGGCACGGAACCGAAGCTGAAGTTTTATTTCTATACGCGCGCTGAAAACAGCCAGGATGCCGAGCGAAGAGCGGACGGGCTGCGGGATGCGGTTCTGGAGGCATTTTCGGCAGACCGATAAAGGAGAACAGCGTCTGCCGCAGCAGAGACAGAGAACGCATGCGCATTTACGATCACCCGTGGAGTAGGATATTTTTGCTTCACGGGATTTTTTTGACAAAAAAATCCTACCCTCCGGACATGGGGATAGGATTTTATTTTGGATATTTCGTATGATTTCGAGCAAGAATGACATATTTTCGTTGTGAATAATGAATGATATCATACGGGTATGAAAGGAAAACTTCTAGTCATCAAACCGGTTTTCCACATCGTTATGTTTCACGCAGGTTTCTTTTTTCATTTGTATGATCAAAAGGAGGGTTTTAGAAAATGAAAAAGAGAATCGTAAGCACACTGCTTTGTACGGCTATGGCGGCATCTCTGTTCGCGGGCTGCGGATCCACCGCATCCACAAGTACATCCGCGTCCGGATCTTCGTCTTCCGCATCATCGGCGGCGAAGGAGGAAAGCACATCTTCTGCATCCAGCGAAGCAGCAGATGAGTCCGCTGATACGGAAGCCACCTCGGATACGGCGTCGGCAGGCGGACAGACCATCGGTATTTCGATGCCGACCAAATCTCTGGAGAGATGGAACCGCGATGGTTCTTATCTGCAGGACCAGTTTGAAAAGGCAGGCTACAAGGTAGAGCTTACTTATTCCGATAACAAGTCCGCACAGCAGAACAACGATATCGAAGGACTGATCGCAGACAAGGTAGACCTGCTGGTAGTTGCGGCAATCGACGGCGAGGCTCTGAGCCAGGTTCTGAACGAGGCAAAGGACGCCGGCATTCCGGTTATCGCATATGACCGTCTGATCATGAATACAGACGCTATCAGCTACTACGTATCCTTCGATAATTACACCGTAGGTAAGCTGCAGGGCGAATTCGTTGCAAAGCAGCTGGATCTTGACAATGCAGGCGACAAGACCTACAACATCGAGTTCACAGCCGGAGATCCCGCAGACAATAATGCGACATTCTTCTTCAACGGCGCGATGGATGTGCTGAAGCCATACATCGACAAGGGCACTCTGAAGGTTCCGTCAGGACAGACCGAATTTGATCAGGTTGCTACCGCACAGTGGGATACTTCCACAGCTATGAAGAGATTCCAGAATATCCTCGGATCTTATTACAGTGACGGTACACAGCTGGATGCAGCCGTATGCTCCAACGATTCTACGGCACTCGGTGTTACACAGGCCATTGAGTCTGACTATGCAGGCAGCAACGATGTTATCATCACCGGACAGGACGGCGACGAGGCAAACCTTGCGAATATCGTAGACGGCAAGCAGACCATGACCGTGTACAAGGCAGTTGCCAACGAGGCAGTTGTAACCCTTGACCTGGCAAAGGCAATGCTGAACGGAGAGAAGCCGGATGATTCCCTGATCTCCAAGTCCGGATGGGATTTCGACTGCTCCTATGATACTTCATCTTATGATAACGGAACCGGTGTCATCCCGTCTTACCTGCTCGTTCCGACCGTTGTAACCAAGGACAACATGGACAAAGAGCTTGTAGATCCCGGATATTACACAAAGGATGACAAAGGATATCTGCACCCGGTAGGGTAATCGAAAGGATTTACCGAAAGGGACGATAGCACAAAATGAATCAGGGGCTGTCGCATAGAGCATCTTGCGGCGGCCTCTTTTTTCGAAAAGAAACAGATTGCACAGGAGGTATTCACTTGGCAGACATAATTCTTGAAATGAAAGACATCGTCAAAGAGTATCCTGGTGTCAAAGCTCTGAATCATGTCAATTTCAAAGTGGAACGCGGAGAGATCCACGCGCTTGTCGGCGAAAACGGCGCCGGGAAATCTACGCTGATGAATGTACTTGCAGGGACCATTCCGTTTGGACAGTATACAGGGGATGTCGTTTATAACGGGAGTGTCTGCAGGTTCCACAATATTAAGGAATCCGAAAAGCTCGGAATTGCAGTCGTGCATCAGGAGCTGGCTTTGATTCCGGAGCTTACGATCGCCGAGAATATGTTCATGGGAAATGAGCGCCGGAAGAAATCCGGAGTCATTGACTGGGACAGAACGTTCCAGGAAGCGCAGGATGCCATGAAGCGGGTTGGATTGAAAGAGTCCTCCCATACGTTGATCAAGGATATCGGTACCGGTAAGCAGCAGCTGGTGGAAATCGCGAAGGCACTTTCCAAGAACTGTAAGCTGCTGGTTCTTGATGAGCCGACATCCTCGCTGAATGAGGAAGATTCCAAAATGCTTCTGGACATGATCCTCGGCTTTAAGAAGCAGGGAATTTCGTCCATCATTATCACACACAAACTCAATGAGGTTGCCTATTGCGCGGATAATATCACGGTTCTTCGTGACGGCCAGACAATCGAGACGATTCCGAATCCGGATCACAATATCGATGAGGACCGGATCATCAAGGGAATGGTTGGAAGGGAACTGACAGATCGGTATCCGGCAAGAGAACATAAGATCAGTAAAGACGTGATTTTTGCCTGCAAGGACTGGACGGTATATCACCCGGTGTATACAGAGAAGTGCATGGATGATCACATCAGCTTTGAGGTTCACAGGGGCGAGGTTGTGGGCTTCTCGGGACTTCAGGGCGCGGGCCGCACAGAGCTGGCGATGTCGCTGTTCGGAAGAAGCTACGGATCGCACATATCCGGACAGGAATTTATTAACGGCAAGGAGGTTCATCTGAAAAATGAAGCCGATGCGATCGCGCACGGACTTGCCTACGCGACGGAGGACCGGAAGACAAACGGACTGATACTTTCGGAGACGATTGCGAGAAATACCACGCTTGCGCGCATGGATAAAATCTCTTCCAAACGCGGAATCGTAAATGTGCCCGAGGAGAATAAGCAGGCGGAAATTTATGTAAAGGCCATGCATACAAAGACGCCCAGCATTCAGCAGAATGTCGGAAATCTGTCGGGAGGCAATCAGCAGAAGGTGCTGCTTGCGAAGTGGATGTTTGCGGAGCCGGATGTCCTGATTCTGGATGAGCCGACGCGAGGCATCGATGTCGGCGCGAAGTATGAGATTTATCAGATCATCAACGATATGGTCTCACAGGGAAAGGCTGTCATTATGATTTCCTCTGAGCTTCCGGAGCTTCTGGGTATGTGCGACCGGATTTATGTCATGAATGAAGGAAAAATGGCGGGAGAGTTTTCTGCTGATGAGGTTACGCAGGAGAAGATTATGAGCGCGATCCTCAAGGACAAGAAATGATATCATATCGCAATTCTATCGTTATGGAGGCTATCAAATGAAAGTTAGTGCATTCTTGAAAAAATACACCATGGTCTTCGCTCTGGTCATCGTATTTATTTTCTTCACAGCCCTGACCGGCGGACGGCTGATCTACTCACAGAATATTTCCAACCTGCTTCTGCAGAACGCCTACGTCCTGATCATGGCCTGCGGTATGCTTTTGTGTATCCTGACCGGCGGTAACGTAGACCTTTCCGTAGGTTCTACACTCTGCCTCTCCGCGGCGGCAGCAGCCAAGATGCTGGATCTCGGCGCGGCTCCCGGACTCGCGATTCTGATTTCTATGGTAATTGCCGCAGTCATTGGTCTGTGGCAGGGATGGCTCATCGGATATATTCATATCCCGCCGTTCATCTGCACGCTGGCAGGCATGTTCCTGTTCCGCGGAATCGCGCGTGTCATTTTGGATTCGAAGACCATCGCAATCATGAACCCCGGATTCCTGAATCTGTTCACATCCTACATTCAGATTCCCGGCGTTGACAGCAACAAGAAGTGTATTTCCGCATTGATTGTCGGAATTATTATTTCGATCGCGCTTACGATCTTCATGATTACGAACCGCGCGAAAAAGGCCAAAGAAGGATATCAGGTGGCAACCCTTCGCGCAACGATTATCCGTATCGTAGTATTTGATGTATTGATTATTGCATACAGTAGCCGTCTGATGGGATACAAGGGAATTCCGGTGATGGTTCTGTGGATTCTGGCGGTTGTCGTTATTTTCGCGTTCCTTACAAGCCAGACCGTGTTCGGCCGTTACTTCTACGCAGTCGGCGGAAATGAGAAGGCCACCAAGCTCTCCGGCATTGATCCCCGGAAGGTCTACTTCTGGGCATACTTCCTGATGTCTATACTCGCAGGTCTCTCCGGACTTCTGGTCGGAGCGAGAATCGGATCGGTAGACGGCAACATGGGCAACTCCTATGAGATGGATGCCATCGCATCCTGCTTCATCGGCGGCGCTTCCGCATACGGCGGATCCGGAACAGTTCCGGGAGTCATGGTCGGAGCCATCCTCCTCGGCGTCATCAACATGGGTATGTCCATCCTGGGTCTTCCGGATCAGTACCAGTACATCGTCAAGGGAGCAGTACTCCTCGCAGCAGTTATCTTCGATGTTGTATCCAACCACAAGACAGGAAAATCATAAAGCTTCTAAGAACATAAAGAAATAAGACAGGTGTCATGTGCTCTAAGTGACTTTTCCATCATGAGTTTTGTCATGATTCGGGAAAAATCACTTAGAGCACTTTTAATGTATAAGCTCTTCGAAAACGCAGACAGGACTCGTCGCACGCGAAGCGCGCGTAAGAGACTGGATGCGATTTCGAAGGCAACAGGTATAAGCACGAAGTGACGCGTAAGCGGCACGAAAGTGCTTATGCCTGCAGGATTGCGAGAGTGCGCAGCACGGAGCAATCCGTAGCTTATACACGTTGCGCCGCCCACTTTTGCAGCATGGAGCGGTGTGAAACACCGCGAGAATGCTCATACCTGTTAGCGGCACGAAAGCTGCGAAGCAGCGAAGTGACGCGGGGACTTATTAAATGTCGAGACAACACCCGGAAAATGATGTAATATAAAAACATAAGAGTCTGCCGTTTTTTTTGCGCAGAACGTTCATGAGAAAATGGATTCTTTCGCGCAGTCTGAGGGAGGTGCGCATGGATATTGATGATATGAAAATTCCAATGGAGGTCCAGCCAAGCTGTGTGGTAGGTATCGGTGCCTCGGCAGGCGGTCTGGAAGCGCTTCAGCAGTTTCTGACATTTCTTCCGAAGGATACCGGCATGGCATTTGTCATCATCCAGCATCTGTCGCCGGATCACAAGAGTCTGCTCGGGGAGATTCTGAGCAAGTATTCCGCGCTTCCGGTGCAGGAAGCCAGAGACGGTATGCAGGTAAAGAGGAATAACATCTATCTCCTGCCTCCGAAATATAATATTGAAATTACTTCGGACGTTTTACACCTGAAGGAGTACAATCATGCCCTGATCAACCATCCGATCGACATTTTCTTCCGGTCGCTGGCAATTGCGTATGAGAACCGGGCAGTCGCGGTGATCCTGTCGGGAACCGGATCGGACGGAACCAACGGCATCCGTTCGATCAAGGAGCAGAACGGCATGATTATCGTGCAGAATCCGGAGACGGCAAAATTTGACGGCATGCCGAGAAATGCCATTGCGACGGGATTCGTGGACCTGATTCTGGGGCCGGACGCAATCGCGAAGGAGATGGCACACATCTCTTCCTCGATCAATCTGTCCAATGGGAAGATGCAGCTGACGGACGGAGACCTGATGTCGCAGGTATTCTCGATTCTGAAGAGCGTCACGAACACGAATTACACCTATTACAAACAGACGACGATCCTCCGCCGGATCGAGAGGCGGATCGTGGTAACGCACTGCAGGAACCTTCAGAGCTATGTTCAGTATCTGAAGGAAAATCAGGAGGAGGCAAAAACGCTCGCTAAGGAGGTGCTGATCGGTGTGACCTCCTTCTTCCGGGATCCCGAGTTCTTCGAGGTGCTGAAGCAGCGGGTGATCAAGGACATCGTGCAGAACGGGAAGAAGGCAGACCAGATCCGTGTGTGGGTGGCGGGCTGTTCCACCGGTGAGGAGGCGTATTCCATCGCAATCCTCTTTGCGGAGGTCATGGAGGAGCTGAATCTCCGCAGAGATGTGAAGATCTTTGCCACAGATCTGGACGCGGATTCGATTACCTTTGCGGGAAGAGGCGTGTACGGAGAGAATATAATCGAGGATGTCAGCGTCAGCCGTCTGAGCCGCTTTTTTACAAGGAAGGGCTCGAAGTATGTGGTGAATCATGATATCCGGACGATGATCGTGTTCGCGCAGCACAATGTATTTCAGGATCCGCCCTTCGGCAGGCTGAACCTGATCAGCTGCCGGAATCTGCTGATCTATTTCCAGTCGGTTCTTCAGAAAAATCTGTTTTCGATCTTTCACATCGCGCTGAATGATGGCGGATACCTGTTCCTTGGAAAATCGGAATCGGTAGGGGAGTACTCGGATGTGTTCCGGACCGTCTGCTCCAACGAGAAGATCTTTATACACAATGCCGCCGGCAGAAAGCCCTCCCATGCGAGAATCCCGTATTCGATGCAGGGAGTGGAGGATAATCTGGAACTGCCGGACAACATCCGCAGTCACGGGAAGAGCAGCGCCGAGTATCCGGGCCGCGAGCTGGACACGAGGGTTCTGGAGTCTCTGATGCCGGCCTGTGTCGTGGTCGATACGAACAATGAGCTGAGACATTCCTACGGAGACTGCAGCAGATTTCTCACGATTCCCGCGGGAACCGCGACGCTCGATATTTTTCTCCTGCTGCGTCAGGATCTGAAGATTGCCTTTTCGACCGCCCTGAAAAAGGCGCGGGTTACCGGGAAGCGGGTGGCCTATGATCACATACCGGTAAAGCTGGATAAGGAACCTGAGAATATCACGGTTGTCGCGCTTCCGGTCACGGACAAGACCGGGGCGAAAACCGGCTACACGGCGGTTGCTTTCATCCGTTCGGACCGGAAGATCACGGGACCTGTGGAAAAATATGATATCGACACAGCGGCGGCGAACCGGATCTCGGATCTGGAGAAGGATCTGCGGGTTACCCAGGACAGCCTTCATCAGACCGTGATGGAGCTCGAGTCCGTGAATGCGGAGCTGCAGGCCGCGAACGAGGAGCTTCTGACCTCAAATGAGGAGCTTCAGAGCTCGAATGAAGAGCTGCAGTCGGTCAATGAAGAGCTGTATACCGTGAACTCGGAGTATCAGTCCAAGGTATCCGAGATCGCGGCCGTCAATAACGATATGGCAAATTTCCTGTCCACCACGCTGATCGGAATCATGATGGTGGATCGGGATATGAATATCCGTAAATTCACGGAATATATCGCCTCGGAATTCAACGTGGCGGAGCAGGATGTCGGAAGATCGCTGCAGTACATCGCGTATAATTTTTCCTCCATCAATCTGATGGATCTGTCCCGGAAGGTTCTGAATACCATGGAAACCGTGGAATGTGAGACGACGTCTGTGACCGGGAAGACCTATCTGATCCGTATCGCGCCGTACCGTGTGTCGAAGGAGCAGGAGGATGATCCGGGGGCCGAGACGGAGAATCTGAAGGGTAACACCGAGAAGAACAAGCGGAACGCGGGAAAGGACCGGGAACAGAAGAAAAATCTCAGAGGACTGGTCATCACGTTTGTGGATCTCACCAAGCAGATCAACGACGAGCAGCAGCTCGAGGAAATCAGTGAGGCGCTGCGGATTGCCGCGAAAACGAGTCAGGAGAAGGAAAACTTCCTGTCCCGCATGAGCCACGACATGAGGACACCGCTTACGACGATTCTGGGCCTTCTGGAGCTGACGCTCACAAAGGAGAAAATGTCGGATCCCGTCCGTGAGAATCTGGAGAAGATGCAGAGCTCTGGCCGGTATCTTCTGAGTCTGATCAACGAGGTGCTTGAGACGAGCAAGCTGGATGCCGGAAAGGTGGTCAGCGAATATGATGTGGTGCATGAGAAGGACGTCTTCGAAGAGGTGAACACGATCATCGAGGAAAAGGCCAGGAGCGCCGGAATCCATTATCACTTCGAGATCAGCAACTGCAAGAACGAAGTGATCATGATGGACGTTGATCATGTCGCGAGAATCCTGGTGAACCTCCTGGGAAATGCCGTCAAATTTACCGAGAAGGGCGGTGACGTCTCACTCATGGTAGATGTCGTTTATCTCGCCGAGGGACGGGTGGAGCACACCTACCGGATCAAGGATACCGGAATTGGAATCAGCAGGGAATTCCTGCCAAAGATGTATCTGCCGTTTGAACAGGACAGCGCCGCTCAGTCGAGGAACCGGGAGGGAACAGGCCTGGGCCTGTTCATCAGCCGCAGGCTGATCAACCTCCTCGGAGGAACAATTGACTGCAGGTCCGAGGTAGGAAAAGGCACGGAATTTACCGTGAAGCTTGCTTATGATATCGCGAGCGAGGACCAGAGGAAGCTGATGCGCCGGGCGGAGAAGAAGGACTATGATATCAGGAACCTGAAGGGAAAACGGGTGCTTGTGGTTGAGGACAATCAGATCAACGCGGAGGTCATCATGCACATTCTGGAGTGGAACGGGCTTGTGGCGGATCATGCGGAGAACGGCAGAAATGCGCTTGAGAAATTCAAGGCGTCTCTGAAGAACGGTCCGAAATATGACGTTGTGCTCATGGATCTCCGGATGCCTGTGATGGACGGCTTTGAATGCGCCCGCAAGATCCGCGAACTGAAGAATGGATGGGCACAGAAGATCCCGATCATCGCGCTGTCGGCGGATGTTTACGACCGGGCGGATGAGGAGTGCTATGAGAACGGAATGAACGCGAGAGTGGCGAAGCCGATCGACACCGGAGAACTGTTCCGGGTTCTGGAGCGTGAGATGACGAAGGACCGGTAATTCATATGGAGACCTTGAGACCCGTCGGAGCAGAAATGTGTAAGCTCATTTGCGAATGGTCGGAGCAGGGTAATGGCAGCTCATTTGGGAATGGCCGGAGCGGGGTAATGGCAGCTCATTTGGGAATGGCCGGAGCAGAGTGCAGCAGATTCATTTAACATGGATGTGCGGAGCGGTGAAGTTGGCATGGATGTGCGGAGCGGTGAAGTTGGCAATTGTTTCGTTTCGGACGTTATGTTATGATAGTGGCAATGCCTTTATGCATATTGAGACGCAGACATGATCCGTATAAAGATTGTGCTGCGGACATGATCCGTATAAAGATTGTGACGCGGGCATGATCCGTATAAAGGCTGAGACGCGGGCAGAGCCCGCATAAAGGTCAACGCGAACAGTGAGATGCATCCGGCCGGCTTGCGGCCGTGTGCGCAGGCGCTGCGACAGCGGGACAGAATCCGCAAAGCGCGTTTTATCTGTTTTTTCAAGGAGGAATCAGAAATGATCAACTGGAAGAATCTTGATGAGCTTGCTTCTTATGGGGAGCTGCAGAAGGTAGAAAAGGTGAACCTCGCAGAGGTTATGTCCGGTGAAAGCGGAGCGCAGCGTGTGAAGAGCTGCAGCATTCCGATGGCGGAAGGCCTTTCCTACAATTACGCGGCGAAGGCTGTGGACAGCAGCGTACTGGATGCCCTTGTAAAGCTGGCGGATGAGGCACAGCTCACGGAAAAGTATAAAGCCCTCTATAACGGAGAGGTAATCAATACAGGAGAGAAGAGACTGGTTCTCCATCATCTGACGAGAGGACAGCTCGGAGATGCTGTTGCAGCGGACGGCGTCGACAAGAGAGCTTTCTATGTGGAGCAGCAGAAGAGAATCGCAGATTTCGCGAACAAGGTACATGCGGGAGAAATCACAAATGAGAAGGGCGAGAAGTTCACCACGGCGGTACAGATCGGTATCGGCGGAAGCGATCTTGGCCCGCGCGCCATGTACATTGCCCTGGAGAACTGGGCGAAGAAGACCGGAAACTTCAAGATGGAAGCAAAGTTCATCAGCAACGTAGATCCGGATGACGCAGCAGCGGTTCTGGCTTCCACAGATGTGGCACATGCGATTTTCATCCTGGTATCCAAATCCGGTACGACTCTGGAGACACTGACCAACCAGTCCTTCGTCATGGACGCGCTGAAGAAGCAGGGCCTGGATCCGGCGAAGCATATGATCGCTGTTACCTCCGAGACATCTCCGCTGGCAAAGAGCGACGATTATCTGGACGCGTTCTATATGGATGATTACATCGGCGGACGTTATTCCTCCACCTCAGCGGTAGGCGGCGCTGTTCTGTCTCTTGCGTTCGGTCCGGAAGTCTTTGCGGATTTCCTTGAGGGCGCGGCAGCCGAGGATAAGCTTGCGACAGAGAAGGATCCACGGAAGAACGCGGCGATGCTGGATGCGCTGATCGGCGTATATGAGCGCAACGTGCTCGGGCTTCCGGCTACGGCGGTTCTGCCGTATTCCCAGGCACTTTCCAGATTCCCGGCGCATCTTCAGCAGCTTGACATGGAGTCGAACGGCAAATCCGTCAACCGTTTCGGAGAGCCTGTCTCCTATGTGACCGGACCGATCATCTTCGGAGAGCCGGGAACGAACGGTCAGCATTCCTTCTATCAGCTCCTGCATCAGGGAAAGACGATCATTCCGCTTCAGTTTGTCGGATTCCGCAGCAGCCAGATCGGCACGGATGTGGAGATTCAGGGAAGCACAAGCCAGCAGAAGCTCTGCGCGAATGTCGCTGCACAGATCGTGGCCTTTGCCTGCGGCAAGAAGGATGACAACCTGAACAAGAACTTTGAGGGCGGCCGTCCGTCGAGCATCATCATCGGCGATCAGCTCTGCCCGAAGACGCTCGGCGCGCTGCTGGCACATTTTGAGAACAAGGTTATGTTCCAGGGCTTCCTGTGGAATGTGAACAGCTTCGACCAGGAAGGCGTACAGCTTGGAAAGGTTCTGGCAAAACGGGTACTCGCCCACGATACAGAGGGCGCACTGTCTGTATACAGTGATCTTCTCAATATCTGAGATTGCAGCGTCTGCATACAGGGATCTTCTCGATATCTGAGATTGCAGCGTCGGTATACAGTGATCTTCTTGTTATCTGAGAAGGCATTGTCTGTATACGGTGATTTTTATATCTGAGGCGTTCTGGAAGCTGTGAGACAGTGGATGGAACGGGGAATAATAATAATATTTTATCGCAGAAAGGTTCTGCAGCGTGAAGCTGCGGGACCTTTTATCTGGTGCTTTAGTTGTAAAATATCTGGAAGTTCACATATTATACAAATCCCGGACCTGGAAATGCCGGATCAGGATTCAGACAATTGGAGAAAGTACCTATTATTAAAAAGAGAGCCCGTTTTGGGCTCTCTTTTTTACAAAGTGTCTTCCTGGAGATGGTCAGACTCTGCAAAGAACTGGCTTTTTACTGACCATTTGCCGCAAGTAAACCAACTGCAGTGCCAAAGTAAGTGATGGTCTGA